>DASQID010000636.1:0-4368 GCA_035631775.1 Acidobacteriota bacterium | reverse complement strand
TGATGACCCCCCCGCACATGAATACATTCTGAGCCGAAATGCGACCTTATTGCTACGCGGATCCTGAGGGTCTGTCAATGAATAACGTTTGCACTTTGGCGCGAGCGCCCGCTGCCGCGCCTGGGTGCCTGCAGCAAAATGCCAGGTAATTCTCGCGCCAACCCTTAGGCTTCGCCGGGACTCGAGGGATCTGCAGTGTGTCTACGATCGTTGACTTTCTTCGTAAGAGCAGGGCCGAGTCTCTGAAACCCTGATTCCCGTTCAACTTCCTCCTTGAGCCGCATCAGGCGCGCAGCCATCACCCTCGATCTTCCGAGATAGCCCAGCAGCTTGCCGGGGTCCTCCCGACTCACCACCAGGACGCGTCCGATGTTGTGCTTGAGCATTCTATCGACGGCATCCCGCAGCACCTCCTCCGGATAGCACACGATGAGGCTTCTGTTGCCGGCTTCCAGGACCGTCATCTGTGGGTCCTTTGCTAGGGCTCGCACTACATCGCCACGTGTGATGATTCCCGCCAGCCTGCCGTTCTCGTCGAGAATCGGCGTGGCTTGTCTTGGAGTCAATTGCGGATCACCGTGCGCAATCAAGTCGGAAAGCTCCGACACTCTCATCCGGGCCGGAATGGTCGGCACGGACGTATCCATCACATCCTTGACGCGGAGCATCTCGAGCGGGTCCACACTGTACTCCCGCATCAGGTGATGGCCATGCCTCGCCACTTTCTCGGTCAGGATCGACCGGCGCATCAGCAGCACTGTTACGACGTGTGCTGCCAGTGCACCGATCAAGAGTCCCGGCAAGATATTGAGGTCATGTGTCAATTCCAGGGTGAACACGATGGATGTAAGCGGCGAGCGCATCGTGCCGCCCATCATGGCAGCCATACTGATCATGGCCCAGAGACCGACATCGCCGGTCGGAATGAAGTTCGCTTCAAAAGCCCCCAGCGCTCCCCCCATGATCAGGAGTGGTGCCAGCACGCCCCCTGAAGTTCCTGATCCCAGCGCAACAGACCACACCACCGCCTTTCCGATCAGGAGACCGATAAGAGCTGGTCCGAAGACTTCGCCGCGCAGCAATGCATGGATTGTGTCGTATCCAACTCCAAGCACTCTGGGATTAACCAATCCGCCGAGGCCGACGATCAGCCCGCCGATGGCCGGCCACCACATCCAGTGGATAGGCATTTTGCCAAACAGGTCTTCAAACCAATAAACCAGGAGCGTCAGGAGACTCGATCCAAGTCCCGCAATGAGACCTACCACAAAGGCAATTGCAAGCCCGGCGCCGCCCAGCACCGGGTGCGACTGAACAGGGAATATCGGTCCCTGGCCAAGGAGCGGCACGCGCAGGGCGCTGGCCACGATGGACGCGACACCGACTGGAACCAACGATCGAGGCTTCCACTCGAAGAGGAGCAGTTCCACCGCAATTAGAACTGCCGCCACGGGCGTTGCGAAGATTGCGGACATTCCGCCGGCGGCGCCCGCCACCAGGAGCGTCTTGCGCTCAGCCGCCGACAGGTGGAACAGCTGAGCGAACAAGGAACCGAATGCACCCCCAGTCATGATGATGGGACCCTCGGCTCCAAAGGGGCCGCCTGTCCCGATGGAGATGGCCGAAGATACAGGCTTTAGAACGGCAACTCGAAGGTCCATTCGACTCTGATCTACAAGGATGGCCTCGATGGCCTCCGGGATTCCGTGTCCACGGATCTTCTCTGATCCGTAGCGAGCCATAAACCCGATGATCAGGCCCCCTAAGGCGGGCACGCAAACCGAAAACACTCCCAGGTGACGCGCGTCGGGTGAGATGAAGTTGGAGGAGTAATGATGGAAATAGGACAGGTTGGTTATTACGGCGATCAGCCAAACCAAGGCCCAGGCTACCAGCGCGCTCACGACACCGATAACGACCGACATGAGTGACAGGTAGACGACCCGCATGTCCCGGGTGAAGTCGGCAAGACGATCTTCCGCCTCCTCAGACTTGTCGCCTGGTGACCCGTTCTTGTGAAAGAATGACAACCTCGAAGCTGAAATACGCACCTTGCACCAGTCTGAGGTGGGGACAGTCTTTAATGATCCCGCGCTGAGCCTCCGGTGTCAACGCGTCATCAGAAGGCCCTTGGGGAAGCGGGCGCGCTGTGTACACCACCCCTCAAGAATCTCAGTGGATGAATTCATAAATACGATGATGTATCGCAGCCGCAAGGCAGTAATGCAAAGAATTTGTCATTCATCATTGGCAACGAATGACAAATGGCAAATGACCAATTTGATCCGCGCCTCTGCAGGCTTGCTGTAGCCCCAATCCGAGCCGACTTGCACTTCTCTAAAGGGCGAAAATACGTCTCCGTACTTATGAAATCGAGCACTTGGTGACGCATTTTGATGACGCAGCGCCTCCAGAAAGGGAATTTCAGCAGCCTCAGGAAACTGGGTCCGCAACAAGCAGGCAGCAGGCGGAAAAGACTGCCTGCTGCCGGCTGCCTTCTGCCAGTCTCCAACCCCTGTCCCGAAAATAGAACGAAATCCCAGAATGTCGGGTTCGGAATCGGTCCTATGGTCGACTTCGAGTCCGAATCCCGATCCCGACGCCGACCGCACCATTTTTCATGCGCGTGGGTGCGCCCCCGGCCCATGGGGGCTGCTCCAAGATCGCAGCAGTGCACTTTGGTTGCGGCTTGCCGCTCCAGGTAATTGGTGGCAAAGTGGTCCTATGAGCAAAATCAGGGTGGAGTGTTATTCCGGACACAAGGCGGATCAACGCCCTCTCAAATTCACTCTGGGTGAAAGAGTTCTCGCAGTCGAGGAGGTGGAGGATCAGTGGTACAGTCCCTCAGCAATCTACTTCCGTGTCCGTGCTGATGACGGGAACCTGTACATCCTCCGCCACGACGAGGCTGGAGATAGCTGGACTTTGGACGGATTCCGCGCTCGTATCACCGGGCCATGAGAAACATTTGATAATATGCCCCACGGCCAAATGTGCTGCCCTGGCTCGTATTCGAGATGTAATAGGTTCCGTCCGCAGGCACTGCAAAGGTCAGGATTGGACCGTTCAGGTTTGATTGAAATGCAGTTGTGTTCTGAAGATTTCCATTTGCATCCTGCACCTGTACAGAATCAACCAATGGTGATCCAATCATATCTGTAAGCACAATCACGTATAGCGTCGTCCCCGCTTTCAGGGATACTGAATAGGTGTCCACGTCCTGGCCGTTCGATTGAGAATTAATTGTGCCCTGGACCATTGAGGGAAGCGCTCCGATTGCCTGTGCCGCAGTGCGAGTATCATTTGGCTCGCGATCGTAGATGACGTTAAAGCCCAGCTGCGATTCCGGATTCACCGTTAGCGTCGAGATAGTGTTGCTGTTGCCATACGTCTGCCGCAGGGCGACGTATGCAAGGTTAATGTTGCTCGAAAAACGCACCCTTCCATGGCGACCCACGTCGGTGATACGGACGTCGTTGAACAACTGCGACACAAACTGCGCCGTCTGGTAGCCCGGCAGCAAGGTGAACAGGTGCTGGCCTAGAAACGAGCCCAAGCGCGAGTACAGCGTTGCAGTAACTTGAGCAGTCTGGCCACTCGGATTGACCAGCGCAAAACCCGTGTCAATGTTCGTGCCGCTCACGGGTTCATCCTCCGACTCTGCCACGGAGAAAGTAAACTGCGTATTCAATGCTGCAGGAAGGACTCCGGCCTCAGAGCTCACAGGAAGAGCCGTTGAGCTGCCGACAACGTCGAACACTTCTGAGATATTGAGCGGGAGACCCGATTCAACTTTGGCCCATCCAGTGGTCAACGGGTCCACGCCGCCTGTAAAGAGGAGCACGCTCTCCCCGGCCCTTAAGGAAAACGTCTTTGTTGAAACCCTGCCCGCCAACTCGGGGCGATCCAGGCAACGAAGGTCGATGATCCAGGGCAATGAGTTGGGCAGCGTGAAGCGGATCGTGATCTGATTGCTGTCGGTTTGAGGGTTGCTGATCAGAAACGATGAGGTGTAGAAGGAACTCCCGATTCCGGTCACTCCGTCGGCGACCTGCGGGAAGTAATACTCGGATCCTGCAGCCAGGCTGAGCGAAGCTCCCAAGATCCCAAACGTCGCCGATATCAGAACAAGCCTTGCCAGTGAATGATGAAGCATCATGACCTCCGCGATGATGTGGCGCGATGGTGCCTAGTCTAGTTTCTGTCGCGAAACTCGATGAATCGCCCGTCAGGTCGGGCCCCGGAGGGGCCCAAGCAAGTAGCCGGGGGCGCAAGCCCCCGGATAGGATATTGCATAATGCCGAGCCCCGGCAGGGGCGAAAGACCTTTGTACTCTATGGGTTATCTGTCGCCCCTCCAGGGCTCTGG
>DASQID010000635.1:0-2865 GCA_035631775.1 Acidobacteriota bacterium | reverse complement strand
TGCAGCACGGGATACTAATTCTGATATTTCCTCCCCTGGTGGTTTTTGTAGGTATTTGTGTTGCGGCTTTCAGGAGAAAATCTGCCACAAATTTCACGAATTACACGAAGGACGATGTCAATCAGGCTCCTTTTCGAGCCGACTAATGGTCGCGCGGATCCACTCGAGCAACGCCGCCTCCAAATCCTCGCGCCTGCCCTTTCTATCGAGCGACTCTATGGTCTCTCCCTTCGCATTCAACGGGATATAGTGGCAGGGTACATTTTCCTCTTTGTGCGGTTCGGGCACGTGTTCGATCAGATAGCACTCACCGCAGGGATGCTTCTTTTCTGCCTCGCCGAGGTTCAGACAGGTCACAGAGTCTCTGAAGAAATTGGTTTCGCGCCACGGAGTCCTGACGGACCTGCCGTAGCCGCCGCCCTCGATGATGCTCATTTCGAGCTTTAGGGCATCGATCACTTCCTTTTTATTAAACTGGGGCATGGTGCTCTTCCCTCGGAGTCGTGTTCTGAGGATCAAGTGGTATTTAAGAGAGGATACCTTATTCCGGGTATTTCGTGAACAGTCTTCGTACCACAACCCTTCAAATCCTTGCCACTTCGACAAGGATACAACACCCGTCTTGGCGCCTTTGCGTCTTAGGGCTGGCGCAAGAATAACTTCACATTCTGCTGCGGGCCGCAGCCCGAAGGGGCGCGGCGGCGGGCGGGCATCTGCTTCGTTGCCGCTCCTCGACGATATACACCGATATCGCCGACGTCGCGGCGCCTCGCATCTGCCCGCCCCAGGAGCGCCGCAGGCGCGACGGTGCTCGCGCCAAAATGTGAATTTATTCTTGCGCCAGCCCTCAGGGGCGGTTCCCTAGATTATGGATCCTGCCGGAACCGCTGGTGTGCTGGGATACTTTTGGATTGCCGTAGTAGTCCACGCTTCCTGATCCGCTGACGTGCACCACGAGCTCATCTTCCACCCAGACTTTGGAGTCACCGGATCCACTCACGGAGATGTCTGCCGACTGGCTATGGAGATTACTGCCATCGTAATCGCCTGATCCCGAGATGTGGACTTTCTGGCTGGCAACTTTCCCGGGCACTTCGACATGACCGGACCCGCTGATCTCCGAGGTCAGAGTATTGGCTGTCAGTTCGCCCAGCCTCACGCCGCCAGAGCCACTCAGCCGAACCCTGAAATCCTGGCTCTTGATCGCTTCCGTGCGGATGTTCCCCGATCCGGACAGTTCCACGTCGCCCAATTCCTTGACCACTAACGTATAGCGGACAGGAACTGTCGGCGAGAGCGAAACCCCGCGCTCCGTGCGAATTGTGAGTGTTCCGCCCTCAACCTCGGTCTTGATCAGCGGCAGGATATTGTCTTCGGCTTCAACGGTCAAAGACTCCTGATTGCCTTGGCGGATGCTCAAGTCTCCCACGCTGGCGAGCTTTACGCCGCTAAAGCCCCGCACGTCTCGCTTCTCTTGTATCACCTTTCCGGAGCCCCGAACACGCTCGGCTCTGAGCCCCTCGTCAATGATCTCACAGCCCGACAGGGCAAGCGCGAACAACGGCAGAAGCAGAGGTATACGCTTTTTCATGGGACAAGTCTCCTTTCTCCACACAATACGCATGAAACCGTATCCAAAGTTCCGTATTAGGAGAAATTTCGGTGACAGGGACGGGATTTCGGCCTAGATTACGTCCCGATAGCAGGTGCGTCCTGGCAGTACGGTTCGCAGGGCCTGAACAGCTGCTAGCCACTGCCAACTGCGAACCGCGAACTACGTCAAGGAGTCTGCCATGAAAAGGTATCTCCCATTGTCATTCGCCGCATCCGTGGCCTGCTTTTTGTTCCTCTTTTTATCCGTCTCCACGGCTTCCAGGCCTGTCCGCGGGCAAGAGAAGCAGCCGCCGGTCCCGGATCGTGCCAGCCTCATCGCCGCCGCCCGCGAGATCATGCTCGCACAGACATACTGCGCGCTCATCACCATTGATCAGAACGGCCGCCCGCAGGTGAGAACGATGAATCCGTTTCCGCCCGAGGAAGACCTGACAGTCTGGATCGCCACAAACACAAACACTCGGAAAGTACAGCAAATACGCAAAGATCCGCGAGTGTGTCTCTACTATGCCGATCACAGCAAAGCGACCGGCTACGTTGCCCTTTCCGGGAAAGCTGTCCTGGTCGATGACATGGGCGAGATTCTCAAACGAAAGAGGGACTACTGGGATCAGGCGTTTCCGGGTTTGAAGAACCTCGTTCTTATCAAGGTTATTCCCGAAGAGCTCGACGTACTCAACTACAAACGCGGAGCTCTGAACGACAGGGTAACGTGGCGCACACCTACGGTTAAATTTGGTGCGGAACTGCCCAGAAACTGAATCTGCCACGGATTACACGAATCTCGCGGAGCGGCATAGCCGCAACCAAATTGGGTCCCGCGTTCCTTCGCGTCTTCGCGCCTTTGCGGTGGCTCTCTAAAAAGCCACCGCAAAGACGCTAAGGCGCAAAGACAGGCTGCCGTATCCTCGCTGAAATGGCAAGGATTTGAACGTTAGTAGTACGAGTCTATCCTTGGACCACTTCGTGAAATTCGTGCAATTCGTGGCAGTTTTTTGCAGCTCGACCTAGGGCTGACCCCCGGTGACCGGTTGAACCGGAGGCGGTGTTGGCGTCGGCGCTGGTGTCGGCGTCACCGCAGGTGCCGGTGCCGTGATGCCGAGGGCCTTTGAGGCTTTTCTCACATCGGGAGCCTTGACCCACAGGATCGCCCCAAAGCGCCCGGATCCCGCGCACAGAGCGTCTATCGCGGTCACATTGATATTAGCCGCGGCCAACTTGCCAATGATGTCGGCGACGGCACCCATCCGG
>DASQID010000634.1:0-10993 GCA_035631775.1 Acidobacteriota bacterium | reverse complement strand
CTCTAGCGCGGCGGGTACACAGCCCGCCGCGCCGCCCTAGTTGCCTCAGATACAATGAGCGCGTCTTGGACGTGCGAGAAGCTCGGAAGATTGAGTGTTGGGGGTTCACGCCTCGTCGCGGGTGCAGCTGCAGGTCAGTTTCTTCGCAGTCACGCGCAGTACCTGCAAGACCAAGAGATCCTCGCCTGAAAGGCGAGGGGTTTGAGCTGTGTCGCCCTAAGGCGACTGCTGATCGGGTGTGCTTGTCTCGCCCTACAGGGCTCTCTTACTGTTCGCTGCCTATTCCCAGGGCTCGCGCCCTGGGCTTTCCTGTCGCGCCCCTTCGGGGCTTTGATCCCGGAGCGGCGAAACAGGCGAGCCCAGGGCGCAAGCCCTGGGTTTGCGAGGTGTTGTTTGCAAAGCCCTGTAAGGGCGAGACGTTGTTTCTCGTCGACTTCGCCACCCTATGCCTCGCCTGAAGGCGAGGGGTTTCCACCATCCTTCATTGGAACACTAATAATGATTACGGGTGCACGCTGGCCATGAAGCCCTCTCCTGGTCGCAAGATCTTTCGCGCCGGGTCGTCCGCGGCCAGTCAAGTATCAGCGTGGAGACTGAGGAGACGTGCGAGGATCGCGCTCGGGTACGAGTTCCCATATCTTCGGATCGATTGACTGGTTTTCCGTTACCTTATCGACGATGATAGCCCACTCGCGCTGGAACGTTCTCCCCGAGCTGGAACTGTCAGTGCCGCCAAAACGATAGTCTCGGTGGCCCTGCCCCTTGGCCCCAGACGTCTCCATGATTATGTTCCAGCGGGTCGGCAGAGTGACCCCCTCGAAGGTCTTGAAACCTTCGAAGCGCTCCTCCAGCTTATAGCGGGATCCCTGTTCTCCAGATGCCTCCACCGCGAGGTTTGTGCTGGCTTCGCTCTGAATGAACAGGCTGTATACGGTTGCCACGTGCCGGAATGTCTCCGACTCAAAATAGAGCACGATGCTCATGTCGCCCTGCCCTTTCCGGCAGTGGTAGCTTACCTGATGAAGCTGGCGGCCATAGATCTTCTTCTGTCCCACGTATTCAAGGCGGGAATGCCGCTTGTCGCTGTTCGAGAGCGGCCACGCTGTGGACAGCACACCGCCGAAAAGACCCTCCTGCAGGATCACGTCGTTGCGGTAAAGAAAATCGCCCAACAAAGAGCGCTTCTGAATATCGGAAAATCCGATCTGGGCGCCGTTTCCGTCAAAGAGCAGCTGCTCGCCCCAATAGTCGGTGTACTGGAACGGCAGTGAAACGCGATAGCGAGCGCCCTCGGAGGCAATCACCACGCGGCCCAGTGCGTTTCCAACCCCCCCGACCTCGACTCTCATCGCAGAACGCCCTTCGATGAGGCGTGACTTTATTGCGGCGAGCCTTTCCACACTGCCGAGCGACTGGAGGTGCCTCGCAATTAGCGCCTCGGCATTCAGCTTTTCCTTGGCTGCCGCGACTGGAATGAAGAGAGATACAACCAACAGTACAACCAGGGATGATTCATATATTTTCATGACACCCTCGTAAGCGCCGGCGAGCACGGCCGGAATCCGGCAGGAATCCCACTCCAGGGATGCCTTGGCAGCTCCATTCACATTGAATCTTTCCGGGCATCGCCCGAAGCAAACATCCAGCCTAGAGAGCAATTCGATTGAGGTCAAGAAAAAGCTGGTCTGATGCGTGGGGAGCTCTCCAGTGCAATTATGACGGTAGGATTTTCCGGAGATTCGAAGGCAAGAGACACCTTAAACTGCTTGACAAACGAATTCATTCGTTTCATTCTGGCCACCAGAATTCATTCTGAAGGGCAGAAACCGTGGCTCCTGACCACACGATTGCGCTGGTGGAAAAGGTGATCCGCGTTGTGGAGGCTCTGAAAGAGAAACCCAACGGGCTTCCTCTGCAGCAAATTGCTGTGCGCACGGGCTACGTCAAGAGCTCCGTGCACCGGATTCTCTTGAGTCTGAAGAAGCTCGGCTACATCGATCAGGCCAGTGCCGGGGGAAACTATCGACTGGGATTCCAGTTCCTGGTACTCGCGCGAAGCCTAGCCGCAAAGACCGAAATGGTAAATGCGGCGCGGCCTTATCTGCACGCGATCGTGGAGCGGTTTGAGGAGAGCGCATATCTGGCGGTCCTCCGCGGCGACAGGGGCGTATTTGTGGACGTTGAAGAGGCGCAGCGGGATTTGCGGCTGGCAGGTCCATTATTTGCGGAGGTCCACTTCCATGCGACCGCTGCCGGAAAGGCCATGGCCGCATTCCTTCCGGAAGACTATAGGGTCGCCCTTCTGCACGACGCGCGTTTCACAGCACTTACGTCGCACACGAAGATCGATCCCTCCGAAGTTGCGCGGGATTGGGAGCAGATTCGTAAAGACGGATATGCCATTAATGACGAAGAGACAGTTCCCGGGGCTGTATACCTGGCGGCCCCGGTGTTCGATTCGCGTGCGCGGGTGTGCGGCAGCATTTCCATTGGCATGCCCAAAGTGCGCTACTTACCACGAATGTCGACGAGGCTCGTCGACCATCTCAAGGCGGCCTGCCGGGATTTCTCGGACAGGTTGAAAGGTGCAGGATATGTTCATATCACGGGGAATTAGGCAGTTCGTCGCTTGATATAACCTTATTCAAGGAAGGCCATGATGAGACGATTTACCCGAGAAGCGTTCCTTGTCGGGCTTGCGCTGACGCTCATTTGTCTTTCTTCTGCTATGTCCCAGAGCGGACGCGGAACCCTGACGGGAACGGTCAAAGATTCAACCGGCGCGGTCGTGCCGGGAGCACAGGTTGCAGTCACCAATATGGATACCGGTGTTGAGTTCAATGCAGTAACGACCAGCGCCGGCGTTTACCGCGTTCCGTATATCCCGCCGGGAAGGTACAGAATCTCGGCCACCAACACGGGCTTCAAGAAGACCGTGCGGGAAAGTGTAGATGTTCCAGTGGCGGAGACAGTTGAGGCGGATATTGTCCTCGAGGTCGGCCAGATCACCGATTCGGTAACCGTCACCAGTACTGCACCCATGCTGGAAAAGGCATCTGCGGAGATCGGTGCCATCTCAACTGAGAAGGAATTTCACACCTGGCCAATCCAGGTCGATGATGGTACGAGGCAGTTGCAGACCTTCATCTTCAGCAGCATGCCGGGAACTCAGGGCGACGGCTGGCAGGGATCGATCAATGGAAGCCAGTCTTTTTCCCATGAGATCCTGATCGATGGCATATCCGTGGGCCGGTTTGATATCAATGGGGGCAACACATCCGAGTTCACTGCCACCGTGGACGCCGTTAACGAGTTCAGACTCCAGACTGGATCTCTCTCGGCCCAGTACGGGAACACCCAAACGGGAATGGCCAATTTCGGGATGAAATCCGGTACTAATCAGTATCACGGCAGCGGCTTCTGGTTCTATCAGAGTACGGCGCTGAACGCCAACAAATGGGCAGACAACAATAGCGGCCGAATAGACCCGGCGACCGGTACGGCGTTCAAGGGAAAAACGCACTTGAACAACTGGGGCGCCACCTTCGGAGGCCCGATCCGCAAGGATCGCACCTTCTTCTTCTTCTCCTATGAGCAGCACCGTCAGGCGAACTTCGTGGCCTCATCGAACACCGATGCTTCGCCGACCAAGGAGATGAAGGCTGGAGACTTTTCACAGCTGCTTAATCCCAACTTTACCAGGAACAGCAGCTCAGGCAAGGTAATAGGTCAGGATGCACTGGGCAGGGATGTCATCTTCGGCCAAATCTACGATCCGACAACTACCCGACAAGTCGGCAATGTCTGGGTTCGTGATCCGTTCCAGGGAAACATCATCCCGCAGAGCCGATTTAGTGCTCTGACCAAGAATATTCTCAATCCTGCCTATGCAATCCCGGATCCAACATTCCCACGCCTGAATGATTTCGGAGGACAAACGCTGCGGAACAACACCCTGCGCATCAGTTCCGGGCAGCCCGAGCTGTTTATAAAGAACTTTAGCATCAAGATGGATCATACGATCAGTACAAAGCACAAAGTAAGCGGATCATTTATTGAAAACGATCGCTACCGGCAGCGCTATGGGGGAAACTCCTATTACCAGCTTCCTGGCGAGATACCCAACACTCCGGCCACCGGAGATAAGAAACAGCAGACCCCAGGCTTCATGGTCCGATTTGCCGAGGATTGGACGATCGGCTCAAACATGCTGAACCACTTTGGTTACGGCTACAACAGGCTCCGGAACGCAAACCAGTCCAACAGCTATCTGTCCGGAATCAACTGGGCACAGACGCTCGGCATACAAAACGTGGGCGGAGCGGCCTTCCCCGTGATCAGTTTTGCCGGCACCAACTTGTGGCAAAGCGGCAGCTTCAAGAACTGGGGGTACGGCTGGACAGGGAATGAGCCCAACGGCAGCAACATCGTCCAAAACGACTTCACCTGGATGAAAGGCAAGCACAGTTTTCGTATCGGAGCGGAGCACCGCCGTTACTACATCAACACGGCGGTTGCCGAAAACAGCGGATCGTACTCCTTCAACGCCGACCAGACCGCGCTATCCAATTTCCAGGGGAATACCGGTTTTGCCTTTGCCAGCTTCATCCTGGGAGCGGTGCGCAATACCAGCCTCACCATTCCCGGAATGACACAGGGAGTACGGACGAGAACGACTGCGTTTTACGTGCAGGATGACTGGAAGGTTTCCCCGAAACTCACACTCAACCTGGGTGTCCGTTGGGACATCCCATCGACGTACAGTAATCCCAACAACATGATGTCGGGGCTCGATCCCAACATGCCCAACCCGGGAGCAGACGGCTACAAGGGCGCGCTCGTTTTCCTCGGCGACTGCAAACAGTGCAACGGGAAGACGAGGTGGGCTGACCTCTATTACGGAGAGGTTTCACCGAGGATAGGTGTAGCCTATTCCGTTTCCAACAAGGTGGTTGTACGAGGAGGTTACGGCATCAACTATGCGCCGCCCCTCCTGGATGGTTGGGCCTATGGCTGGTGGACCGGCTTTGACGGCTCCAACAACATTAACCGGAAGCGGGGACGTCCCGGCGAGGGCCAGGATCCTGCGTATTATTGGGACAATCCATATCCGAAATACACAGCCACGCTGCCGAATTATGATCCGACCCAACTCAACGGCGATGCCATACCCTATTATCCACCCGAGACACAGAAATTCCCCATGACCCAAAACTGGAGCATCGGGGTCCAGGCTGAGTTGCCATGGCAGACAAAGCTGGAAGTCAACTACGTCGGCAACAAGGCCACCAGGCTGAACGATCCATATGCCCATGCAAACCTCAATCAAGTTGACCCTAAATATCTTGGCTTGGGAGATGCACTGATTGAGGATATCGGCGATCATCCTGACATCAAGAAGCCCTATCCCAGTTTCGAGGGAACGGTAGCGCAGGCGCTTCTGCCCTATCCCCAGTATACGGGTGTTACCGCGCACCGGACGAATACGGGCTGGGCAAATTATCACTCCATGCAGGTTACCGCCACAAAGCGTGTAACCAATGGGCTGAGTTTCCTGGTTGCCTATACCTTCTCCAAATCCCTGGCCTCAGCTGAAAGTGCGACTGGGTACGGCTGGTACGGCGGATACGGACAAACGATTTATAACCGCAAACTCGACTATTCCGTAACCAGTATGAATGTTCCGCAGGATCTGCGAATTACCTGGATTTACGACCTGCCTTTCGGGCCTCAGGGGCACTTTCTACGAGAGGGTGTGCTGAGCCACATTCTCGGCGGCTGGACCATCAGCGGCATCAATCACATCCGTTCCGGAGCACCTCTCAACGTAAGCAACGGCGGTGGTCCCACAACGGATGCCCTGTTCAACAGCAACTTTTATGCGGACACATTGCTGCCCCGCGACAAGCAGATCCTCGGGAACAAACCGGGCGATCCCAATCGTGGAGATGGCACTCCATATCTCAATCCGGCGGCGTGGGGACAATCCCCTGTCACTGAAAACAACGTACCTATCAGACTTCCCAACGGGGTGCGCTACCAGCCGAACCTGCGTGGATTCGCCCAGAGCGGGGAACAGCTGTCCCTGATCAAGCGTACCCGCTTGCCGTTCCGGGAGACTGCCAACTTCGAGATTCGCGCCGATATCAGCAATCCGTTCAACCGAACCTGGATCTCTGATCCGGAAACGGACATCAGCGATCTCGGAAGGTTCGGGCGCGTCTTCGGCAAAACAGATAGCAGCGGCGGCCGCACCATTCAGGTGGGCGCCCGCATTACCTTCTAATCCCCCCGGCGAGTTTTCCCCCTCGCCAATCGGGCGGCCGGCATCGAGCCGGCCGCCCTTTTTTCATCGCCTCTTCGCGTCTTAGCGGTAGCTTTGCAGAAAGCTACCGCTAATTTGCGAAGGCGCAAAGAGAGGAAGCATGCCGCTCATCGCAGCAATGATTGCTTATTGCATTGTCGCACTCACGACCCGGGCCATGCCTGCGAATAACGTTGAGGTCTGGGCCGTTCCAAGCATCCACAAAGTCCGACCCAACGATCCCGCGCAATCGTCAAACCTGGTCTGGTCCCAGAAGACGAAGACAATAACGATCGAAGGCGCCAGGAACGAACACGTTCCCTTTCAGGTTGTCGTATCCACTCCGCCTCCTCCAACCAGGTACGACAAGGCTCCATCGGGTTTCTTCGTCGAGGCAAGCGATTTGACTTCAACCAAGGGGCGGATTCCAAAGGACAGAATCAAGCTCTACTTCGAGCACGTCATTCTCTGCTACGGCAAGTCGAGCCCGATTGGAGAAACAGGTTTCTGGCCCGACGCGCTGGTCCCCCTTTCCGATCCCTTCAGCATGGCATCCGAGTTCCGGACGTTTGTGAAGAACCGCGCCGTCTGGGTCGATGTGATCGTCCCTGCCGATGCAGCCGCCGGCGACTATTCGGGGACCATTACGGTCACGCGAAACGGACAGGCAGTTGATCAGTTAAAGCTCCAGCTCAAGGTGTACGATTTTGCGCTTCCCGGCGAAACCCACCTGATCACGTACATGAACATCTCGAGAAACTGGCTGCAATCCATGTTCGAGCCAAGGCTATCTCCAGGCGATCTCAAGGACATGCTTCAGAAATACTACGAGTTCATCTACGCGAACCGCATGGAACCGTGGTTCAACGAACCCCTCCATCCTGACATCGTTGAAGCACAAGACGGCAGAATTACCGTTTTGTTCGATCAAGCTCTCTACGATCACTACATGAACGATCTGAAAACCAAACGCGTGCTTCTCGAGGCAGAACCTTCCAGGTTGCGGCCGAGTGAAAAGTATCCGCTCTTTTCCGATGGCTTCAACCGGCGGATCCGTTCCTATCTGGAGCAAGTGGCCGGGTATTTCAAACAGCATGGTTGGATAAAAAAGCTGGTATTCAATAGCCCCATCGACGAGCCGAACAATGCGCAGCAGTTCGCCGACACGCGCCGATGGGCGGAACTGGTGCACGAGGCTGCTCCTGGAGTTCCCTTTCTCGTCACCAAATCCCCCGTCTCGGAACATCCCGAATGGGGGATATTGGCGGGATATGCCAACAACTTTTCCATTCATGGAAACGATCTCAACAGTCCCGCAGTAAAGAAGGCAATCCAGGAGGAACAGGCTAAGGGAGGCGAGATTACCTGGTACATCTCGTGCGACCAGGTGTATCCGCAACCCAACTACTTCATCGATGCTCCCGCGATGGATCCGGTGATGGTTCCGTGGATCACGTGGAAATACGGAATGAACGGCATTCTTTACTGGGCTCTCAATTTCTGGCCCGAGACAAGGGATCCCTGGCAGAGCCCGGTAACCTACCTGAGCGGCTTCCTGTGCAGCGAGGGTTTCGTGCTGAACGGGGAGGGCTCTCTCCTCTATCCGGGCAATCGGGCTAAGCGCTACACAGGGCAAAAAGACGTGGTTGGGCCGGTTTCCTCAATCCGGTTCGAGTTGCTGCGCGAGGGGATCGAAGATTACGAGTATCTTTGGCTGTTGAAATCGCTGGGAGATGCGAAATTCGCCGATGCCGCTGCTGCAAGCATGGTTGTGGACGTGAGCGCTTTCTCGCGCAATGTCGAGGAACTCTTTGCCGTGAGGAAGCGCCTGGCACAGAGAATCGAGTCCTTGGGAACGGGAAGGCCAAGATGAAGTGAGCTTAAGAGAGTCCTGTGGCGCCGCTCATCAGACCGGGGTCTGATGACCCCCCGCACACCACTGGACAGCGTTTTTTCCCTTTTTGTTTGATTTTCCTAATCGAACAGTAATAAAGTCGCACCCATTCGAGGAATCTGATCCTGATCTTTGTAAGTTCTTTTTCCGCATGAATCTGACTGCACAAGCCGATGTATCGACTGTTGTTTTCTTAGCAAGGAGGTATCGCATGCAATTTGGATTAATAAGAAAGCCTAAGTTGATTGCGCTGCTGGCCATGTTCTGGCTATTGGGCGCAATCTCTCTTTGGGCTCAGGTTTATAGCGGTTCGTTGACGGGAGTCATCAAAGACCCATCAGGCGCGGTCATCCCGGGAGCGACCATAACCCTGACCGATGTGGGCAAGCAGTTCGATTACACCTCCACCAGCGATGATGTAGGTCGTTATCTGCTGCGCGCGCTTCCGCCGAGTACTTACAGGTTGAAGGTAGAAGCAGTCGGCTTCAGTACCTATCTTCAGGACGGGATTATCCTGGCTGTGAATCAGAGTGCCGATGTCAATGTCACGCTGAAGGTGGGTGCAGCAGCTCAGACTGTTGAAGTCACCGCGGCCGCAGCAGCAGCACTTCTGGCCACGCAGGATGCCTCTACCGGCCAGGAGCTCAACCGAAGAATGATCAATGATTTGCCCCTTCTGGGAAGGGGTGTATTCGACCTAGCCAACCTCGCTCCGGGAGTGACACCGGCGCCTGGTAACGTAGGCGGGACTATCAACTTCGTTTCCAACGGCAGCCGCAATTCGACGGCTGACGTATTGATGGACGGTGTCAGCGCAACCAGTTTCGAACAGAACAGCGGCATCTTGAACGTGCTGTATACGCCATCGGTAGATGCGGTGCAGGAATTCAAGATACAACAGTCAAATTTCAGCGCGGAGATAGGCTTCAGCGGCGCGACCATTATCAACGTGGTCACGCGCTCTGGAACCAACGAGTTCCATGGCAGCGCCTGGGAATTCGTGCGCAACAACATCTTGACCGCCAACAACTGGTTCAACAACGCCAACGGCGTCAAGCTGGCGCCACGGCGCTACAACCTCTTCGGCGCCACGATCGGCGGACCCATCCGGAAACAAAAGACCTTCTTCTTCTTCAGCTACGAAGGAAATCGGGACACGAGGGCTCGAACCTATCGAGCCGGCGTTCCCAGCGCCGCGATGCGGACCGGTGATTTCGGTGAGATCTGCACCGACGGCTTTGATGCGGAGGGCCTGTGCAACGGAGACGGCCAGCTCTGGGATCCCTATTCAGGAGTTTACGACGAGAGTGTCGGCGGCGCAGTACGCCAGAAGTTTGTGCCGTTCAACCGGATGGATCAATACCAGAGCGAAGGCAACCCGGATCTGCCGTCCGCATATCAGCCTGTGCCGCGGGCCGGAAATCTCATCGACCCCGCAGCCAAGAAGTTGATGTCGTATTTCCCCATGCCGAACGTGAACGTGGGCAGGCCGAATTACAACCCACGGAACAACTGGATCAACTCAGGCTCGAGCAGGGGCCGGTCGGATCAGTGGGACCTCAAGATAGATCACGCGTTCAATGACAAGAACCGGCTCGAGGCAAGATTTGCCCGCGGGACCGATTCCGGCATGGACGCAAATGCATTCGGAAATGCCTACGATCCGGCCTCGATCGGATCCGGTGGCAGCGCCACCCACTCATTCAGCACGAACTTCACCCACACCTTCAGTCCAAACACTCTCATGAGTCTGACCCTTGGCTTTACGCGGAACTTTTATGACGGCAAGGACATCATGACCGCGTACCCCGACTTGGATCCCCTCAAGGATCTGGGCCTTCCTTCATATCTGGCGGCCTCCGGCTTCAAGGCCTCGCCGGCCATCGTAATTGACAACTACAGAGCCGCCTCGGGCAACAATATCGGCTCCCAGGCCTGGGGCATCCTCCGGCAGTCGCCCGAGCAGTACCACCTCGCCGGCAGCTGGAGCCACATCAAGGGGCGCCACGACCTGAAGATCGGCGGCGAAGCCCGTATGCACAGGATCAATTTCGTACAGCCATGCTGCGGCGCCGGTTACTACGAGTTCGACCAGAATGCCACCTCGAAGGAACCCTGGTGGCAGGGCGATGAAATGGCCAGTTTCATGACCGGCTTTTCCGGGCCGAACGGCTGGTATGGCGAGTACGAAATACCTGCCTGGGCCAGCACACAGAGTTTCCGATATGCCGGCTATGTTCAGGACAACTGGAAGGTCACCGACAAGCTCACTCTGAACTTGGGCGTCCGATACGACCTGGAGACTCCTCGTACCGAACGCTACGATCGGATGAGCTATGTCGATCTGAATGCTCCTTCCCCAGTGAAGGTTGCAGGATTTCCCGACCTGAAGGGCGTGCTGGCCTTTACCGACAAGAACCATCGAAACAACTATGGCTGGGACAAGAACAACTGGGCCCCAAGGTTCGGTTTTGCCTATAAGCTGACAGACAAGACAGTCCTGCGCGGCGGCTATGGTGTTTTCTATACCATCACCACACGTGGCGCGTCGGGGACCGGCGGTTACGGATTCCAGGGATTCGATTCGATACCCGACTGGATGACGAGCTATCACTATGATGGTGTGACTCCGTGGGGACGCCTGAGCGATCCGTTCCCGGCCTTGACGGGAGGCATTCCACCTGTCAGGGGAGGGTCGCTGGGAGCATGGTCCTATGTCGGCCAGAGCATCCGCGGTCCATTCGTGGGCCAGAATGCCACCCCATACGAACAGACTTGGACTTTAGGTCTTCAGC
>DASQID010000633.1:0-33275 GCA_035631775.1 Acidobacteriota bacterium | reverse complement strand
AGTCGCTCTCGATTTTGAGGATTACCATTGAAGGGAAACAATACGATGCGTCTAGCCAGGCCCTCTCATCCGGGGCAGTTCATCAGGATGGAAGTGATCGAGCCGCTCAACCTCACCGTGACTAGGGCGGCCCAGATTCTTGGAGTCACGAGGCCGGCGCTGTCGGCCCTGCTCAATTGCCGTGCCGGACTGTCGCCGGAGATGGCCCTGCGGATCGAAAAAGCGTTTGGTCCGAAGCTGGATACGCTTTTACGGATGCAGGCTGCCTACGAAGTCGCCGAGGTGCGCCAGCGCGAGGCTGATATCAAGGTCAAGCGTTATGTGGCATGATTGCAGCCGCCACGGTCTTTCGCAAGAAAGTGAAAATTGCCATGATTCAGTATGGCCCGCAGTCAAGCTGCCAAGCTGGACGTAATTCGACTAAAGAGGGAACATGACGCCAAGCCGGCGATGAAAGCGCGTCGTGTGCCGTCTGCTCGCAAGCTGGTCATAAGGCTCCTTCCGTTGATTGATGAGCATCGCCGCAGCATAATGCGCTACCGCGGCGACCTGACTACGATGATTGTCGAGGCCATCGGCTCCGTCGATTTGAGGTCCGTCCTGCTCGTGGAACTAGCAGGCGAGGCTCCCCTGCGCACAACCACAATCGGGCTCCCACCGTCGCTTCACAAGGACCTGAAAGCAATCGCCAAGACCAAGCGCGCATCCATGAATGTTCTGGTGAATACTGCGCTGGCACATTGGCTGGCGGCAAAAAGGGTCATCCGTCTGGTCTGATGGGAAGTGTCTGGCGTACCAGAGCCGGCGCATCGCTGCCGGAGTCAGCGGGCGCACCGTCAACCTCAAGGTCGGGTAGCTTCGGCGTGTACTGAAACGCTCGATACAATGGTATCGGCTTGCCGAAGACGTTCAGATGCTTCCGGAACGACCCAAAGAAGCGCGAGTCCTGAGTCCGGGAGAGAAGACCACGCTCATCGCCGTGGCTCAGAGCAGGCCTGGATGGCTGGTCGCAAAGTGCGCCGTCATCCTGGCGCTGAATACCACGATGAGGGGGTGTGAGCTGAAAGGGCTGCGCTGGAAGAACACGAATCTCTTCGAGCGATTCGTGAAGATCAAACGACAGACCACGAAAACGGATGCCGGAGAGAGGGTAATCCCGTTAAATCGCGACGCGGTGCTCGCGCTGAGTGAATTGTGGGATCGGGCGACCAAGTTGAACTGCGCCGATCCCGAACACTACGTCTTCCCGGCCTGCGAAAACGGTCACGTCGATCCCAACCGGCCTATGAAAGGATGGCGGACGGCCTGGAGAAACCTGACCGAAAAGGCGGGATTGAAGGGACTGCGCTTCCACGATCTGAGGCACCATGCTGTCACCGAGCTGGCCGAGATGCCGCTGAGCGACCAGACGATCATGAGCATCGCCGGTCACGTAAGCCTGGATATGCTCAATCACTACTCGCACATCCGGATGATGGCGAAGCGGCGGGCCGTGGAATCACTTGAAACCACACTTCACGGAGCAGAGCCGGCTCCTGCCAATCCGGCACCCGGGAAGGTAAACTGATCGATCCTTTAAAGCTTATGTCACAATCTACGTCACAATCCGCAATTATCCCAATCCTTGATAGCCGCAACTTATTGAGAGGATTGGTCGGGGCATCCAGATTTGAACTGGAGACCTCCTGCGCCCAAGGCAGGCGCGCTACCAGGCTGCGCTATGCCCCGACCCATGACAAGGGTGACATTCTAGCGCACTCCGCTCGATCCTGCCAGTCAGGTGCCTGATTGTCGCGGTGCGCGTGATTCAAGGCAGGCGGACGGTCCGGAGGAGGAAATTGAGTTGTTGGATTGTCTTCGAGTTTTGGATCTGTCATTCAATTTTGGATCTTTGAGACAACTTTTCATTATGTGATTGCGTCAAATAGGTAACGGTCCGCAACCGCACAGATCCAGTCCTCCGGATCGACGGATGCGCGGTTGGCGGGTGGAAGACAACGCTTAGAACTCCTGTCGGATTGGCTCAGAGCCTTTTGCGGCTTCTGCAGGGCGGTAGTTTGTCTTCCCATCGCAATGGGGGGTTATTTGTGAGTGGGAGCATTCAACAGGGGGCCTGCTAATGCACTGCCATCGGATCGCCTTCAGCATCGCTTCTGCTCTGCTTCTCCTCACTCCCCGAGTGATGGCCAAGTCGCCACACACGGCCCAACAATTCTTTGAGCGCGGTAACCTGCGGTACTCAAAGAGTGATTTCCAGGGGGCTGTGGACGACTACACTCAGGCCATTGAGCTCGCGACGCGTCTTGACAAGAGCCGGGAGGACTCCTTGGCGAGCGGATTGCGGGGGGACGTAGATCCCAGCCGGAATCGCCAGGAGGGTATCCGGGCGATCGATCCTGCCATTGCGCCTGCATATGGCAACCGCGCGCTCTCCCGGTACAGGCTGGGTGATCTGTCCGGAGCACTGGCCGATTCCGAACAGGCAATTGCACTGAATCCGCGTGTTGCTCAATCCTATGTCGACCGCGCAATAGTATGGCACGTTATGGGAAACCACGAGAAGGCACTGGCCGATCTTGATAGAGCACTTGTGCTGCAACCGGGCTCAGCCGACGCGCACAACAACCGCGGCAACATTCTCCGAGAAGAAGGGAGATATAGGGAAGCCATCGAGGACTTCAACCGCGCGATTGAAGCAAGCCCGGGGGTCGCAGAGGAATATTACAACCGTGGCATTACCGAATCGGAATCCGGTGACTTCAGGGGTGCTCTCCAGGACTTTGAAAAGCACATTGAAATGAGACCGGAATTGGCAGGTGGATATCTTGGGCGAGGCATTGTCCTCTTCAAGCTTGCGAATCTGGATGGTGCGCTCAAGGACCTCAACCATGCCATAAAACTCAGCCCCGGACTCACAAACGCATATGCGGATCGTGGGCTTGTATACCTTCTTACGGGTAAGGAGGGGGAGGCGAAGCAGGATTTTGCTACGGCAATTGCCATGGACCCGCGCATCAAGGATGATCTCCAGAAACACATCGTAAAGGCGCAGGCACTCCTCGCCAGGCGAGGTATTCCCGGAGTTCCCACAGCGGTGCAGGATATTATTCCTTAGCCCTGTCAGAAGTAAGGCTTGAGAGGAGGGAAGCGACTGCCCGTGCCCGGTGACTGTACAGATTCTTTTCGGATTCATCAAGTTCGGCGTAGGTCTTTTTTAGTTCCGGGAAATAAAAAATCGGATCGTAGCCGAAACCGTTTTTCCCGCGCGGTTCATCGGCAATCAAACCTAGACATTCACCTTGCGCCTGCACCAGGAGGCGTCGTGCACGGGCGACGGCGAGGGCACATATAAACCGTGCGTGCCTGGTCCCTCCTTTCGCCCTCAGTTCCGACAGCAGCTTGCGGATCCTGTCCGCGTCTGAGGCGGCAACTCCCGCATACCGGGCGGAATGAATGCCGGGGCGTCCGCCGAGATCTGATACCTCGAGGCCCGAATCGTCGGCCAGGACAGGAAATTCTGTCTCGGCAGAGTACGCCAGGGCCTTCAGCCGGGCATTTTCGGCAAAAGTGGATCCGGTCTCCTCGTGTTCTTTTGTGATGCCGAGATCCGCCAGGCCGAGAATATTCCATCCTGTAGAGGAGAGGAGGCTGCGAAACTCGCGCAGCTTGCCGTTGTTGCGAGTGGCGATCACGAGCTGGGAAATGTCCATTCAACCCATGCGCAGTTTTGCGGCGTCATGCCGGTGAACCTGCAGCGGTTTTAGGAGCTGGATCCGCGACAAGCAGACACAAGGCAGCAGGCAGTATGATCCTCGAGTGATCCTGCGGTATTGACGGGAAAGACTGCCTGTTGTCAGCCTGCATCCGCCGACATTCACGCTCCTATATTACCGGAAAAAGCCGCTTCAAATCAGTGCGGGAGCTGAGCGCCTCCTTCTGAATTGCTATGAGTTGGTTGATGCCCGTCGAACCCAGTTTGAGCAGTTGCTGGAGTTGCTCAGAGGAGAATGGGGTCTTTTCAGCTGTGCCCTGAATCTCGACGAAACGGCCCTTCCCGGTCATCACCAGGTTCATATCGACCTCGGCCCTGGAATCTTCCACGTAGTCCAAATCCATGGTGGGGACGGAATCGACAATTCCTACGCTGGTCGCGGCAACGAAATCCAGGAGAGGAGAGAATTCCAGGAGCCTGCGTCCCATGAGTTTGTCGATAGCCATACCCACCGCAACGAACGCACCCGTGATCGACGCTGTGCGGGTCCCGCCATCCGCCTGAATGACATCACAATCGATCAGGAGCGTGCGATTCCCAAGAAGCGAGAGGTTGATGACGCTCCGCAACGACCTTCCGATCAGGCGCTGAATTTCGACGGTGCGTCCCGTCTGTTTGCCGCGCGCGGCTTCACGCGGCGACCGTGTGGTTGTGGAGCGGGGAAGCATGCCATATTCAGCAGTGATCCAGCCCTGGTTCATGTGGTTCAGAAAAGGGGGGACCTTGTCTTCAATGCTGCAAGTGCAGACAACGCGCGTATCGCCGACAGTCATCAGGACGGACCCCTCCGCGTGCTTCGTGTAATCCAGGTCCATTCTGACTTCCCTCATCGAGCCCGGATTTCGATCGCCAGTTCTCATATCCTCCCCCTTTGGGCCTTACTCTAACCGAGAGATGGAGATTTAGCATCAAGGTTTTGCCGGTGCCAGGTCTTGGAAATTTCATTATTGCTTTCCAAACACCTCAGCCCAAACCCTGACACCGATCTGCGCTGCCGTTGCAATCGTGAGCGGATTCCCCTACGATAATGCAATGAATTATTACTCCAACGCGACTCGAGTGTTTTTCGGCGGGCCGGTCACACGGACGGTCAAGTTGCTCATCGGGATCAACGTCGGGGTCTTTCTGCTCCAGTCAATATCGCACCTCCTGGGCAGTAATATCATTGACCTGTACTTCGGGCTTGTTCCTGCCTATGTGACGCACGACTACATGGTCTGGCAGTTAATGACCTATATGTTCCTTCACGGGGGTGTGTTTCACATCTTCTTCAACATGCTTACGTTGTTCATGTTCGGGAACGACCTTGAACGCTACTGGGGCACGCAGCGCTTTCTCAAGTATTACTTTATAACCGGCATCGGCGCAGGGATGTGCTCGTGGCTTGTGGCGATGAACAGCATGTCGATCACTATAGGTGCGTCCGGTGCGATCTATGGACTACTCCTCGCCTATGGCATGCTTTATCCCAATCGCATTGTTTACCTCAACTTTCTGTTGCCAGTTAAGGTGAAGTGGCTCGTAGTGATCATGGGTGCCCTAGCCTTCTTCTCCTCTATATCAGGCAGCGAGCCCGGGGTAGCCAACATCGCGCATCTGGGCGGGATGCTGGTGGGCTTCGTGTATTTGAAAGGAAGGGACTGGCTTGCTCACTACTTCCTCTATCAGGAACAACGCAAGCGTGAGGCGCTCAAGCGGCAGTTCGAAGTTTACTACGGCGAGTTGCGCCAGAAGATAGACCAGGATAAAAGGAAGGGTCCCTCCATCCACTAATCCCCTGACTCCATCAAGGATCCCCCCATGCCGCAGCGGAAGAAATACATTCTCGCTCTCGATCAGGGTACTTCGAGCTCCAAGGCATTCCTCTTCGACAACTCAGGTCAGGTGTTGAGCCGCTCATGCCGTGATTTCAGACAGATTTACCCGCAGCCCGGATGGGTTGAGCACAGTCCGGAGGAGATCTGGCAGAGTCAGATGTCTGCAGCGACGGAGGCCATCTCCCTGGCCGGGGTGAAGGTTGAGGAAATCTCCGCCATCGGCATTACTAATCAGCGCGAAACTACAATTCTCTGGGATAAGACAACCGGCAAGCCTGTTTTCAACGCGATTGTGTGGCAATGTCGAAGAACCGCCGACCGGTGCGCGCGCCTGAAGCGCGACGGGTTTGACAAGGTCATAAAAGAGCGCACCGGCTTGGTTACGGATGCCTATTTCAGCGGCACTAAAGTGGAATGGATCCTCGACCAGATTCCAGGCTGCCGCGCCCGCGCAGAGAGGGGCGAGATACTGTTTGGCACCGTGGACTCCTGGTTGGTTTACAACCTGACGAGAGGGAGGGTACATACCACCGATTATTCCAATGCGTCGCGCACGCTTCTGTTCGACATTCACCGCCGCTGCTGGGACGACGAAATCCTGAAACAGCTGCGGATTCCTGCACAGATCTTGCCTGCCGTTTCGCCGTCGAGCCAAACCGTTGGGGAGACCGATGCGAGCCTGTTCGGTGCGCGAATACCCATATCCGGGATCGCGGGAGATCAGCAGGCAGCTCTTTTCGGGCAGACATGCTTCAGAGCGGGACAGGCCAAGAACACTTACGGTACCGGATGCTTCATGCTCCTTAACACCGGCCGGCAGGCGGTGGCGTCACGGGATCTCCTCACCACCATTGCTTGGGCATTGGATGGGCAAATCGATTATGCGTTGGAGGGGAGTGTCTTTATCGCCGGAGCTGCTGTCCAATGGTTGCGCGACGAACTCGGGCTTATCGGCAGCTCGGGCGAAATCGAAGCCCTGGCGGCGTCCGTGCCCGACACGGGAGGCGTCTACTTCGTGCCGGCATTTGTGGGCTTGGGCGCCCCCTATTGGGATGCATATGCCCGCGGCACGATCGTGGGATTGACACGCGGATCCGGCCGTGCGCACCTTGCTCGGGCCACACTCGAAGCGATTGCCTACCAGACGCGTGATGTTCTGGAAGCGATGAAACGCGATTCCTCAGTTACGCTGGAAGTGCTTGGCGTCGACGGCGGCGCCGCCGTCAACGATCTGCTTTGCCAGTTTCAGGCGGACATTCTCGGCGTGCCGGTGGAGCGTCCCGCGGTCGCGGAAACAACCGCCTTGGGAGCCGCCTATCTTGCTGGCCTTGCAACCGGCTTCTGGAAGAGCAGGGAAGAGATCGAACGCAACCACAAAGTGGAAAAACGGTACCTGCCTTCAATGAGTTCAGCGCAGAAGGACCGGCTGTACCGCGGCTGGTCGCGTGCCTTGGAACGTTCCCGCGAGTGGGAAGTGATTGACGAATGACGATTTACGATTGACGATTGCAGGGACAGGGTACAGGGTCTCTTACGACCTATCGCCTGATCGTCGTTTTTTTTCGCGAATGTAGGAGAAGTACCTCGATCCTATCAGATCGCCACTCAAACCCTGGATCCTGGTTCTCCAATCGTCATTCGTCACTCGTCAATCAAAAGGCGGGACCCAACGAAAGATAGAAGTTTAGCCTCCCTCCTTCGCCCCATCCCCCCGCAACCCGAAGCGGACCCAGAAGGGTATCCAGTGCCAGGCCGATTCCTGCGCCATTGAAGACCGCAAAGTGATAAGGAGATTCTTCTCGGTCGCTATGGGCGACGGCGTTGTAGTAACCGGAGGCATAGATGTGCCTGATGAAACTCAGAGGCCGTGAGTATATCAGCCGGCGGTAGCTTGCGGCGAGAATACCCATCTGGTTTACGGCCAGCTCGTCACGGTCCAGACCGAACACTCGGCGCGGACCTCCTTCCGAATAAGTGTATCCTCCCAGGTAATACTTGTCGTAGAACGGGACCGTCCCGCGCGATATTCCGGCGCTGAGTCCTATCCGGAGAGTTGATTTCCTGGTCGGAGAAAAATACCGCTCAAAATCTCCCTGCCAGAGGGAATAGCTCAAGTCACTCCCGAAGGATTTGCTCCGTTGCTGTCCCTGCAGCCGAATCGTCATGCCCGAATGCGGGAAGTCCTGACTATCGAGTGTGTCCCGATTGATGCGCAGTGTCGGTCCGGCAGCACGCACCGATCCAGATAATTGATTAGGGGCTGCTCCGCCGGCGATGCTCACGCTATCGTCCGTGTAGCCCACCGCAATTTCCAGCCGCTTTAGGAAGGTCCCGCCAACCAGGAATTCGCCGCCGGAACGCTTGTCGGTGAATCTATCAACCAGCTCTTTGTCCCGAAAGTCGAGACGCTCGCGTCTGAGGACGTGCACTTTGGGTTCAACGAAGAGGAATGGGGCAAATGGAGGAATATATCTCAACGCGGCGTAGTGGTTCTCGAATCCACCGAACTGGCTTGACAGGGTCAGGGTAGACTGCGAGCCGAAGAGCTGGTGCGCCGTAAATTCCGCAAGCGCAACGAATTTGTAGGTATTGTCGTAGCGGATGCTGGCTCCCAGGGTGTGCCGGGGTGCTTCCTTTACTTTGAACAACAACCGATAGCGATTTTCACCTGCTGGTTCAAGGCTGTAGTCAACACGTTCGAACAGGCGTGTCGCATACAGCCGGCCGAGGTCTTCACTCAGTAGCTGGGCATTGATCGGTCCGCCTTGCCGGCTCCTTACGTCACTGCGCAACTGTTCGGGCTTTACGCGTTCGAGTCCCTGAAATGAAATCGACTCGATGATCTCTCCAGCCGCCGAGGGCTTCCAAGGAAGATGCGGACGTCCGGGAATGCCGGCCAGCAGCTTTTTTACATCTGGCAGCCGTTTCTCGGCTTCCTGCTCGCCCCGCTCTTCGATCGGGCGAATGAGGGTGTAATTGCTGTAGGAAAAACCGTGGAGGTCCGGATTGATGGTCAGGTCGGCCAGGTGTTTGTTGCGGACCACGCTCTGTGTCATCAGCAGGCTGAGGGATTGGTCCAGCACGTCCACAAAGGTCTTGATTTCCGATTTGGTGAGAAGCGGTGACGTCACGTCGCTGGCGATGACGATGTCGGCGCCCATCTCGCGTGCGATATCGGTAGGCAGATTGTCGGACAGTCCGCCATCCACCAGCAACATGCCATCCTTCGACAGCGGGGTGAAAAGCATGGGGATCGCAATGGAAGCCCGCAGAGCCTCGGTCATCGACCCCCGTTCGAAAATGTAGGCTTTGCCATCGAGCAGATTCGTGGCGACGGCGCGGAAGCGGACGGTCAGCTGATCGAAGTCGTAGTGAGCGGCCACGATGCGTTCAGTAGTCAGTCTGTCAAGCTCTTCCGTCAGTTTTTGTCCGCCGTAAAGTCCGGTCGGCACTTCCGGGCTCCATCCCTGGAACGAAACCTGGCCCATGTAACGCAGGCTCTTTTGAGAGACCAGGGGAGCAAAGCGGCGCTCCGGTGTATCGCTGAAGAGTCGGTTCCAGTCCTGTCGCAGGAATATCTGCTCTATCTCCGCGGCGCTATACCCCATGCAGTAGAGACCTCCGACGACCGCGCCGAAACTGGTTCCGACGATGAGGTCAATCGGGATTTGCTCTCGTTCAAGAATCTTCAGAATGCCGATGTGAGCGGCGCCGCGAGCACCTCCGCCGCTCAGTACCAGACCTACTTTCTTGGGGTTCTGCTGCCGCGTGGCACCCGAGAGGTAGTTTGCCATCAGAAGAGAAATGATGCAGACAGCGTTCACCGTCCAGCAACGGCATAGGTTTCGCATGGTCCCTGCCCGTTATGAGTGTGGCTTAATGAATTGCCCGCGGAGATTCTACCAGACCGGCGGAAGCTCAACGGCAGCAGAATCTGCCACGAATTGCACGAATTTCCCGAAGAAATTCATGGATCAAGTGGTTCGTGAAATTCGTACTACAAACCTTCAAATCCTTGTCATTTCGACAAGGAGACAAGACCTGTCTCGGCGCCTTCGCGTCTTAGAGGTGGCTTCAAAAAAAGCCACCGCAAAGGCGCGAAGACGCGAAGGAACGCGGGACCCAATTTGGTTGCGGCTATGCCGCTCCGTACTACAAACCCGCAATTCCGTGTTCTCCTGGCAAGGAATTCCTTAGGCGAGAAATGCATTCAGCAAGGTCAAAGTTCACAGTTCGCGGTTCGCAGTTCGCAGAGGGCACTGATCGCCGGCGGACTGCAAACACTGCGAACAGCAAACTGCGAACGGCGAACCTGAAATCAGTGCAGTGATTATAGGGGTCATTGCGCCTCCCGCTTTTTGGTTGCGGCTATGCCGCAGTCCAAAAATGAAAGGCGGATGGCAGACACCGTCCAGGGGCGTGTACGGTGCCCTTGCCATCCGCCTTTGGGGCAGGAGTTCGGAGGCATGCGTCATGCTCGTCTCCTGCCGGACCCGAAGTTTGCCTATTCCGCGCGGCGACGCCGGAAGGCCGGCTCGTCCAGGCTGTCCTTCATCGCGGAAACGTGATAATCGATCGTTTTGACCGGATCGGATGCGGCGGCTAAGGGGACGACGTTGCCGGTGGCCCTGCCGAAATCCCCGGCGCCCTTGACCCGCTCGGAACCATTCTGATTGAAGCCTGTTGCAATGACCGTAATTTTGATCCGGTCTCCCATGGACTCGTCGTACACGGCGCCGAATATCGTATCTTCGGGATTGGCCACCTCCTCTATGACCTTGGCTGCGGCATCCACCTCATGAAGCCTCAGGCTGTTTCGCGTGGCCGTTATATTGATCAGCACGCCCTTCGCTCCCTTGATGGAGGTCTCCTCGAGCAATGGGCTGGAGATGGCGCGCTGGGCGGCTTCGACCGCCCTGTTCTGACCCTCCGCCACGCCGGTGCCCATTAGGGCCATGCCTTTGCCCGCCATGGTGGTGCGTACATCAGCGAAATCAACGTTGACGATTCCAGGCATGGTAATGATGTCCGATATCCCTTGTACCGCCTGGCAGAGAACGTCGTCCGCGTACCGAAAGGATTCCTCCAAAAGAGCGTCGGCACCCATTGCATAGAGGAGCCTCTCGTTGGGGATGGTGATGAGAGTATCGACCACCTCTTTTAATTCTCGGATGCCCTCTTCGGCGTGCAATTGGCGCTTCTTGCCCTCAAAGTTGAAAGGCTTGGTGACAACGCCTACCGTGAGTGCGCTCAGTTCGGTGGCGAGGCTGGCGACGATCGGGGCGGCCCCCGTGCCGGTGCCGCCTCCCATGCCGCAGGTGATGAACACCATGTCGCAACCGTCGAGCAACTCGATGATGCGTTCGGTGTCCTCCAGAGCAGCCTGTCGGCCACGTTCCGGAATCGCGCCGCAGCCCAAGCCGTTGGTGAGCTTGGCGCCGATCTGGAGTTTGATGGGCGCTATAGAGTGCCGCAACGCCTGGACATCGGTGTTGGCAGCTATGAATTCCACCCCTTCGATTTTTGCCTGAATCATGCGGTTGACCGCATTGCCACCGGCGCCGCCAATCCCGACCACCTTGATCTTGGCCGGAGGTTGACGATCTTCGTCAAACCTGAACTTTGCTGTTCCCTCCTCAAACTTAAATTTCTCGACTTGCATCCCTTACCTCCTTATGGCGGAATTCAATTAGCTGCCTACCCAGGAGAGAATCCTGTTAATGAGCCACGGCGAGGGATTTGCCTTGCCGGGACGTCTTTGCCGTTCGGCACTATCCTGGGCCTCAAACATCGCCAGCCCGATGGCCCCGGCGTAGACAGGGTGCGACAATTCACTCGTCAGACCCTCTACGCCATTGGGAACTCCCTGTCGGACCGGCATCTCCAGTACCTCCTCAGCCAGATCGATGATGCCGTTCAGCATGCTCCCGCCGCCGGTGATCACAACTCCGGCATTGAGCATCTGCCGCTCTCCGGATCGCTCGATCTGAACCTTCACCAGCTCGAAAAGCTCCGTTGCCCTCGCACGCAGGATTTCGCCTACCATCTTCCGTGGCAAGGCACGAGCGCCCCGGTTTCCAACGCCCGGAGTCTCAACGGCCTCATCCTCTGCGATCGACTCCGGATGAACGCTGCCGAAAGCCTTCTTGATCTTCTCCGCATCGTCGATTGGAGTACGCAGTCCCACGGCTAGATCCCTGGTGAAATGGGCTCCGCCGACCGGGATCACGGAGCTGTAGCGGATCGCATTCTTGACGAATAAAGCGATGTCGGTTGTGCCGCCTCCGATATCTATGACCGCGGTACCGAGCTCCCTTTCGCCGGGCATGAGGACCGCCTCCGCGCTGGCGAGTTGCTGCAATATGAGTTTCTTAACCCGCATGTCGGCCTTGTTGACTGCGTTGATCAGATTCTGATTCAGATTGCACTGACAGGTGACAACGTGAACGTTCACATCCAGGCGCGAACCGCTAAGCCCGACCGGATTCTGAATGTCGCCCCGGTTATCCAGGAAGAATTCCTGTGGCAGAACATGAATGATTTCCCGCCCCACGGGGATAGGGATCGACTGGGCTGCATGGATGACTTGAGTCGTGTCCTCAGGTGTTACCTCCTGGTTTTTTCGCACAATCGATACCGCACCGTGGCAGTTGTAACTCTGAATGTGGTCTCCGGAGACGCCCACAGCCACCCAGTCCATTGAAAACCCGGACTTCAGCTCCGCTTCTTCGGCGGCCTGCTTGATGGACGATGCGGCTTCTTCAATGTCCACCACCACACCTTTTTTCAGCCCGTTGGAGAGCGAATAGCCGCTGCTGACGACCTCGAGTCTGCCATCCGGGAAGGCCCGTGCAATCACCATGCAGGTTTTGGTTGTCCCTATATCCAGTCCGCATACCAGTCGTTCTTTGTTACTCACGGATGCCTCCTGCGGCCACCCTGGCGTACATCCACTTCCCCTGTTACTTTATCTGTGCAGCCGGGACTGGATGCCCGGGTGCGGTGCGCTTGGGCCGGTAGACAATGTTGCCGTCAAAGCGCAGGTCTATCACCGAGATCTCGTTGTACTGCGACTTAAGTTCCTGATATTCGGGCAGGTTGGACATCAACGCGCGAAACCGCTTCAGGAAGTCGCGGTCGCCGAGATAGATTTCCGCCGTGTCGTCCACCAGCGTGACCTTGACATTGGACTTGTCCGAGATATCGATCTCGGAAATGCTCTTCGGATAGTCCGCGGATCCGGCCTCGAGCTCGGTCAGCAGTCTACGACCCAGTTGAATGCGTGCCGTATTCTCGGACTGGTGGAGGCGATACCCTTCGGCATTATCCCCGAGCACGCCCTTGAAGACCGGAACATCCAGCTTACCGTTCCGGGGATCATAGTGGTCGAGCAGCACCCCATCGTCGTCGGTCAGCATCAGGTCACCCTGCATCTCGAGAACGACCGAAGGGATGCGCTCTTCAACAACGACGATCAGTTCCGAAGGCAGCACGCGGCGGATTTCCACACGCCTCGCCCAAGGCTGCTTCTCCAGCAACTTCCGGAGTTGCACGAGGTCCAGGCGGAGGAGATTTGCCGGGCAATCGGCGCGGATGACGGCATCGAGCTTCTTGGCATCCAGATGGGAGCAACCAAAGACGGTGACAGTGCTGAGCGCGAATCTGCTGGAATTGTAAGCGTACATGAGGAGTGAAATCCCGAGTGCCAGCGCCACAATACAGGCTGCCAGTCGAAACATGAGGCGCAGCACGGTAATCAGACGCCTGCTTGCGAAGCGGCTCTTGCGCAACTTCTGAACAGTGTTCCGGCGCAAGTATCTGCTCTGGTCAGGCGCCTGAACGGGCTCCAGACTCCGCTCATTCCTGGCTCTGTTTGTGTGAATTTCCATGACACAGCCTATTGGAACTCTCTGAGCTCTCAGAATCTCAACGGAGGCTCAAGGGGCCACCGAGAGAACTCGAGAAACGCAAAGGACTGAGACCACCTCCAAAATGAAAACCAGCTCACACACGGTCGCAAGGGCTCATTTACCTCCCAAGAATGTGTCGCCGATCTTCCAAACATCCCCTGCCCCGAGTGTAATAAGCAGGTCGCCTGCATGCAGCTTTGCCTCCAGTAACCGCTGGGCACTCTCGAAGTCAGGCACAAACGTGACATCCCGATGTCCGTGCTCCTTTATCTTGTCGGCCAGCCGCTGCCCGCTCACCTCCGGCAACCGCTCCTCTCCGGCGGCATAGATTGGGAGCACCGCCAGGACATCTGCCTGGTAGAAGGCACGTGCAAACTCCTCTTCCAACGCGAGAGTGCGGGTGTAACGATGCGGTTGGAACACGGCGAAGATGCGCCGCGCGCAGGCAAGCCGCGCTGCTTCCAGCGTGGCGATGATCTCCGTCGGATGGTGGCCGTAATCGTCCACAACGAGGATGTCTCCCTTCTCTCCCTTCACCTGAAACCGCCGATCGGCGTTCTGAAATCCGGCGAGTGCTGCAGCGATCCTCTCGAAGGGAATTGCCAACTCCAATCCGGCTGCAACAGCAGCAAGGGAATTCAGGACACTGTGCTGTCCCGGTATTTGCAGGCACACTCTTCCAAGAGACTCGCCGCGGTAAGTCACCTCGAAGGACGAGCCGAAGCCCCGAAACTCGACGCGTGTCGCGACAAGTTCGGCCTGACTGGTGGTGCCATAGGCGGTGATTCTTCGTTCCACCCTTGGGATGATCGCCTGGACGTTCGGATCATCGAGACAGAGTATTGCCGTCCCGTAGAACGGGACCTTGTTGACGAAGGCAGCAAAGGCAGACTGAATCTCGGCGAGGTCGGCGTAGTGGTCCAGGTGCTCTCGATCGATATTAGTGACCACGGCGATCGTGGGGCTGAGCTTCAGGAAGGAACCGTCACTCTCATCGGCCTCGGCGACGAGAAAATCGCCCCTTCCAAGCTTGGCATTGCTGCCGAGTGCATTGAGCCTGCCACCGATAACCACCGTCGGATCCAATCCGGCCTGCACGAGCACAGTCGCAACCATGGACGTGGTGCTGGTCTTTCCATGAGCGCCGGCGACAGCGATCCCGTATTTCAGACGCATCAGCTCGGCCAGCATCTCCGCGCGCGGAATCACGGGAATCTGTCGACGCCTCGCCTCGAGGACTTCGACATTGTCCGCGCGCACAGCTGACGAAGTCACGATCACATTGGCATTACCTATGTTTTCGGCGCTGTGCCCGATGAAGATCCTGCCGCCGAGCGTGCCCAGACGCTCGGTGATGGGGCTCGGTCGGATGTCCGATCCTGATACCTGGTAACCGAGATTGAGCAGAAGTTCCGCGATCCCGCTCATCCCGATTCCTCCGATTCCCACGAAATGCAGTTTCTGTATTTTCCTGAACATGCGTGCCGGCTCACCCGGCTGGTATCAAGCTCTCTCACCGTAATGGGAGATGTTTAAAAGAACTCCCGTCGCCATCAGATTCAGCAGCAGGGAACTACCCCCCTGGCTGATGAAGGGCAATGCAATCCCCTTGGTCGGCATGAGTGCAAGCACCATCGAAATGTTGATGAATGCCTGTAGGACGACCATAAGGGTGATGCCAAGACCGAGATAAAACCCGAAGCGATCGGGAGCCTTCATCGTGATCCTCATGCCTCGGATGAAGAAGATGAGAAATCCCACGACAATGAGGGTCGTGCCCAGTAGCCCGAGTTCCTCCCCGATCACTGCAAATATGAAATCGCTGTGTGCCTCCGGCAGGAAGTACAGCTTCTGCTTGCTCGCCCCGAGTCCCGCGCCCCAAAAACCTCCGCTGCCGATCGCCGTGAGTGACTGAAGAATCTGCCAGCCCGCTCCAAGGGGATCTTGGCCCGGATCGAGAAACGACCTGATCCGGTCCCAGCGGAAGTGGACACGCATTACAAAAAAGTAGAAGGCCGGCCCCAGGAGCAGGAAGGCCCCGGCTATGTATGTCCAGCTCACGCCGGCGATGAACAGGAGGGCGCAGGCAATGAGCACCACGCAGACCGCCTGTCCAAGATCCGGCTCCACGCCGATCAGGCCCGCAATGCCAAGGACGACCGCTACGCACGGCATCAACCTTTTCGCGGGGAGATTGATCTCAGCCTCGTGCTTGTGGAGATACACTGCCATGAAGAGGAGCACGACGAGCTTTGCGATTTCCGAGGGCTGAAACGAAATGATGCTGCCGTAGCGGAGCCAGCGATGAGCCCCGTTCACTTTGGATTGAGTCAGCACCAAGACAAGCGCCGCGACGCATAGAACCCCGAGAACCAAGACGATCTTGTTCCTCTGCCAGAAGTGATAGTCGACGTTCATCAGCAGGATCAGGAGAACGTAGCCTGCTCCTGCGAAGGCCAGCTGACGCAGGAAGTAGTAGCCTGACATCCCGTGCTGCGACGCAGCGACGACGGAGGAAGCGCTGTAGACCATGACCAGGCCAAAGATTGTGAGAAAGCTCGTCGTGATGAACAGAACCTTGTCGCTGCTCGGTTTGTATGCCACTTGCTTCCCCGCTCTACACCGCGTGAATGAAGAGTCCTGCGGCGCCGGTCATCAGACCGGCGCACCTTGCGGCCCGAGGCCGTGACCGGGAGTCTAATGACCTCCCGCACATGAACCCTCTAGGGATCACAGAGAACCCCCCGCTTCTGAAGCCTTCTTCAGCTCGAGTACGGCTTGTTTGAACACTCTCCCCCGGTGCTCGTAGTTCTGGAACATGTCGAAACTGGCGCAGGCCGGGGCGAGCAGGACAACATCGGCGGGACGAGCGCGGCGACTGCAGAGAAACACCGCCTCGGGAAGAGAGGATGCTCTGCTGGTTTCCACGACGTCCCTGAGTGCCTCATCAATCTTCCCGGCCGCCTCTCCGATCAGCACCACCTCCCGCACGCGTTCACTTACCAGTGGCCTCAGGACGGTAAAATCGCCGCCCTTGTCCCTCCCGCCGGCGATAAGGTGGATGTTACCGGGAAATGCCTGGAGCGACTTGATCGTCGCATCCACGTTGGTTGCCTTGGAGTCGTTGAAGTACTGGATTCCGGCGATTTCCGCAACCAGTTCAAGACGATGCTCTACTCCTGGAAAGTTCCGAACGGCCTCCGGCAGGCATGCCGGTGCCGCCCCAGCCAGGATCGCGATCGCGCACGCCGCCAGCACGTTCTCGAGATTGTGGTCACCTCTCAAGGCGATGTCGCTGAGCGCGAGAAGTGCCTGCTCCCCGCGGCGATCCCTGAAAAACAGCTTCCCGCTACGCACAAAAGCGCCATGTTCCAGCTCCCTGTGACGGCTGAAGAGAACAGGGCGGGAATTCACTTCGGCAGCGATCGACAGGGTGCGCGGGTCGTCCGCATTCAGGACAGCAAAATCCGAGGCCTTCTGGTTCAGGAAAAGGCGTTTCTTGGCCGCGATGTATGCCTCGAAGCCGGAATAGCGATCCAAGTGGTCCGGGGTCAAATTCAGGATTGAACCGACGAACGGTCTGAATTTATCGATTGCCTCCAGCTGGAAGCTGGACAGCTCGGTTGCATAGATATCTTCGGGCATCGAGCCTGAGATGCAGGCGACGAGCGGGTATCCTATGTTCCCCGCGGCCCGGCATTTCAATCCTGCCGCATTCAACAAGTCCGCCACCAACGTGGTTGTAGTGGTTTTCCCGTTGGATCCGGTAATTCCGAGGATAATTCCCCGAAGGTGCCTGGCCGCCAGTTCCACCTCGGCGATCACAGGGATGCCTGCGCCTCGGCTCTCGTTAAAGAAGGGAAGCGCCAGGGGCACGCCGGGACTGACCACCACGAGATCGCAATTGCGGAAATCCTCGTTCTTATGGCCGCCAAGCTGCAGTGTGAGTTCACCTGACTCTTGAGCGAGGGATTGAAGGGGAGCGATTGCAGGCGCAAGAGCTTCGAAGTCCCTGGTGTCGGTGAGGACGACCCTGGCGCCTTGAGTCAGGAGAAACTCAGCAGCCGCGATTCCGCTGCGTGCAGCGCCGACAACCAGGACAGTTTTCCCGTAATACGTCACTTTCTTCGCCCCTGGATTCTGATTGCCTCGCTCGAAAGCTGCTCTTTCGAGGTCTTCTATTTGCCGAGAATAAGGACGCCTTCAACGTTCAAAGTGAGAAATGACGAGTGACTTATGAAGGGTCATGACATGTATCAGCCCTCGCTCCCCGGGATTCAACCCTCGTGTCAATGGACATGCTCTCCGTGGTCAGTACGCAAGACCTGGACCACTTTCTCCAAATGCACACCCCGTGATCCCTTGATCAGCAGCAGATCTCCTGCCCGCACGCTTCTCGTCACGAAGTCGATGGCAGGATTGACCTCTGTAAAAAAATGAACGCTGGAATCGGGCAGCCCCGCGTCGATTGCTCCCCGTGCGAGTTCCCTGGCAGCGCCCTGGACGGCCACCACAACATCGGTTCCACACTGTGCCGCGAATCGGCCGCAGTCGTAGTGCAGTGTCTCCGTAGAGCTTCCCAACTCGAGCATCTCGCCGGCGACCAGGATCCGCCGTTGATAACCCTTCAGGCTGGAGAACATCTCCAGCATCGAAACGAGCGCCCGAGGGTTTGAATTGTACGAATCGTCAATCACAGTGAATCCTTCCCGGAAATTCAGGACTTGGCCACGGGATGCCGCCTGCTGCAGAAACCGCAGACTCTCGATGATCTGGTCGAGCTCCATGTGGAAATGAATTCCCAGTGCCACTGCCGGGAGAGCGTTCACAACGAAGTGACTGCCGGCGAGCGGGATCGTCGCCTTGTACACGGTGTCGCCACAGGACAATTTGAATCTGGTCTCGTGCAGACCCACGACTTCGATATCGAGGGCACGTACTTCGGCCTCCGCGCTCATTCCGAACGATATCCGGTGCCCCGCAAACCTCTCACCGATATTGCGGACGCGAAGGTCGTCCAGGTTGTAAATCAGCGTTCCTGCTCTGGGCAGAGCATCCGCCAGTTCCGCCTTTGCTCTCGCGATCTCCTCGATGGAGTTGAAGAAAGCCAGGTGCACCGGTGCGACGTTGGTTATGACGCCGATAGAAGGAGACGCTATCCGGCACATCTCGGCAATCTCCCCGGGAGCGCTCATCCCCATTTCGAAAACACCGATGTGGTCGTCGGAGCTCAGACCGAAAATAGCCAGAGGGAGGCCGAAGAGGTTGTTATAGTTGCCAGGCGAGCGATAGACACTGTATTCCGTCTGCAGGACCTGTGTTGCGAACTCTTTGGTCGTGGTTTTGCCCATGCTGCCGGTTATTGCAACAAGGCTCCCCTTCCAGTGGCGGCGAACAATGGACGCGAGAACCTTCAGAGCCTTGTGGGTGTCCTTGGCGCGCAGCAGTATTTTGTCCTCGGGATAGTCGTGCGGAATCTGGTATGCGTCATCGACGACTGCCCCCAAAGCGCCTTTGGCTAAGGCTTGCCGGACGTACTGATGGCCGTCGTCCCGCTCCCCTCGGATGGCGAAGAACAGATCACCCGGATGAATGGTTCGAGTATCGATAGAAACTCCCGAGATCAGGGTATCACGCCTTCCGTAGAGCAGCACGCCGCCGGTGCCGGATTCCACCTGCAATGCCGTCATTTTCGCCATAACCACGTCCGCCAGGATGGCTGCGAGAAACCGTGTCCCTCCCTGCCTCAGGTCGTGCACCGTTCGACTATTGATGTAGCTCACTTCGGTCCTTTGTTCTCATGGCGTCGCCACGGCGCAGAATGAGTTCGCGCGTCACCGACCGATCGTCAAATGGATAATTTTCCGTGCCGATGATCTGACTATCCTCGTGTCCTTTGCCGGCGATCACGACCAGGTCCCCGGGCTTAGCCAACGACAGTGCGGATTCGATGGCCTCTCGGCGATCGGGAATGAGCCGGTAACGAGCCGAGGTTCTCTTCAATCCCGGCTCGATCTCGGTGAGAATCGCCACCGGATCCTCCGAGCGCGGGTTGTCGGATGTTGCGACCACGAAGGCGCTCATGCGGCCTGCGATCTCGCCCATAACCGGACGTTTGGTCCGGTCCCGGTCTCCGCCGCATCCGAACACCGTAATCAGGCTGCCGTCAGAAAAGGGGCGGACGGTCTGCAGGAGGTTTTCGAGAGCATCCGGCGTGTGTGCAAAGTCGACGATTACGGTGAAGGGCTGGCCTGCCTCGATGAGCTCCATTCGCCCGGGAACGCCCGACAGGGTCTCGACGCCCTTGCGGATGGTCTCCAGATCAATACCTAGTGACAGGGCGGCGCCGGCCGACGCCATCATGTTATAGATGTTCGGGCGTCCAACGAGCCTGGACCGAAGTTGGAGCTCTCCTTTGGGTGTGGCAATGCGAAGCCGAGTTCCGTCCGCCCGGCCTTCCTGGGAGAGCACATGAATTTCGGCTTCCGCGGCGAAGCCGTAACGAGCCACGGGGATGGAAACTTCCGACGCCAGACGCAGGCCAAACGGATCGTCCGTGTTGATCACCGCCCATTTCAGCTGATTCGCACCCTCGGGCGTGAACAAGAGGCGCTTCGCTCGGTAGTACGATTCCATGTCCCTGTGGAAGTCGAGATGTTCCGGCGTCAGGTTGGTAAAAACTCCCACCGCAAACCCGGCGCCGTAGACCCTCTTGAGCGCGAGCGAGTGCGACGAGACCTCAAGTGCGCCGTGCGTGCAACCTTCGGTTACTGCCTGACGCAGGAATGACATCAGCTCGGGGGCCTCCGGCGTTGTGTGAGAGGCGGGGAAGGCACGGTCGCCGATCTTCATGGCGATGGTCCCCGCCAGGCAGGCTTTCAGCCCTGCCTGACGGAATATGGAATCAAGAAGGTACGATGTGGTGGTTTTGCCGTTGGTGCCCGTAATCGCCACGAGTTCCAGTTCGGAGGCAGGATCCTGAAAGAAGATCAGCGCCGCCTCCGCCAGAAACCTGCGTGCATCCGGAACCTTGAGCGCCGGAATCTTCGCGATTTCAGGGGGATTTTCCTGGGAAGCGACGGCCGCCGCTCCGCGGCGCACTGCCTCAGCCAGGTAACTCATTCCGTTGGCCTTTTCTCCCTTCATCGCGACAAACAGGGAGCCGCTCTCCACAGCACGCGAGTCATAGGAAATTCCACGTATCTGGACATTGGGATCACCCCTCAACTCGACGCCGCCGATCTGTGAAATGATCTCCTTCAGGAGCATCAGATCCTCGTCTCAGTGCGGGACTGCGGCAGCCTGTTCAGCCGCCGTCGCGCGCCGTGGACCGTACTGCGCACTTGTGCCGAGCATATAGCCAGTCCTTCCGGGTTGGCCCCTGGCGAAGGTGACTATGCAGACATCTCCGACCGGGATCCTCGTTCCCGGTGGAGGCTGCTGAAAAATCGCGGCTCCGGACCCGTTTGCCTGCAGCTGTATTCCTAGTTCAGCGCAGCGGTCCAGAACCTTGCGCTTTGCCATGCCGCGAAAATCGGGCAGTTCGACCGTATCCGTGCCCACAGGCACCCTGATGGAGTCGTCTGAGTTCCGTTCCATCTCACTCCCCCTGAGGGCGAGAAGAGGAGGAAGCGGCGTCGCGTTGGGAATGAAATCCTTCGCGCCCGCATCGGCCAGGGCAGAATTACCCTTCGGGACCTGCAGGGTCCTGTCTGGCGGCACCCTGAGTTGAAGCAGCGTCTCCTGCGCAATCTTCTGAAAGACAGGAGCAGAGACCGTGCCGCCGTAGATGGCTCATTTGGGTTCATCGATCAAGGCCAGAACTGATATGCGCGGATTCGGGAGCGGGGCAAATCCGATGAAGGACGAGACGTACTTGGTATTCGAGTAGTGTCCGTCGACGATCTTTTGTGCCGTTCCGGTCTTGCCGGCGGCACGATATCCTTCCAGCGCGGCGTTCCTTCCGGTACCGCGGAGAACTACGCCCTCGAACGCCTCACGCACATCCGCCGCCGTTTCCGGACTCATGATCCGTGTGCGCTCGAGAGTGCGGACGCGGACCACGTTGCCGGCTCCGTCGACGACCTTGTCGACAACCGAAGGGCGCACTCGAATACCGCCGTTGGCGATGGCATTGATGGCTGTGAGTATCTGAATCGACGTCACGCCGACTTCCTGGCCGAAGGAGATCGCGCCGATGGAAAGAGCAGACCACTCGTGCCAGTCACGCACGAGGCCGATAATCTCGCCCGGGAGGTCTATCTGCGTCTTCGAGCCGAAACCGAACGTGCGGAGGGCCTCATAGAGATGCTGCTCTCCCAGGCGTAAGCCCAGCTTGGCCGCGCCTACGTTAGAGGAATTCTCCAGGATCTGACTGAAGGTCAGGAGCCCGTAGGGCTTATGATCGTGAAAGACGTGGTTTCCGATGACGATGCTTCCCATCTGGCAATCAATCAGCTCGCCAGGTTTTGCGAGGCCGGCTTCCAGCGCCGCGGTGGCCACGACCACTTTGAATGTCGAGCCGGGCTCAAATAGATCGGATACGGCCCGATCGCGCCAATAGTCGGCATCGTACTCGTTGTAGGTGTTGCAGTTGAATTCCGGGTAATTGGCAAGCGCAAGTATCCGGCCCGTGTCCGATTCCATGACGATTGCGACGCCGGCCCGGGCCTCGTATTTCTCCACTCCTGCCGCCAGCGCGCGCGCCGTGATGTACTGGATGGATTTGTCGACGCTGAGAACCAGCGAGCGCCCTTGTTCAGGCGCTACCTCGACCTTCCCGCGGAATGATTTGCGGCGGGCGTCGATATCGAAGGAGATCTGGCCCTGTGTTCCTTTGAGTTCCTTATCGTACTTCAGTTCGATCCCGGCTCCGCCATCGCCGTTCATGTTGACAAAACCCAGCATTTGGCAGGCCAGTTCACGGTTGGGATAGACCCGCATGCTCTCGTCGATCAGGTAGATTCCATCAATGTCTAATCCCGCTATCCGGCTTTCCGCATTCGGATCGATGCGTCGTTTGACCACCAGGTAGTTTTCCCGCCCAGGATCGTTCATCCTGGCAAGCAACTCCTTCGGGTTCAGGTTCAATATCGAAGCCAGGCTTCTTGCCGCCGATGGGATATTTCCGATATTGCATGGTTCCGCCACGACCGTGCTCACGTTTACGCTTGTGGCAAGTTCATCCATGTGGCTGTCATAAATGATGCCGCGGGGAGCCAGAATGGCCCTGGTGCGCTGCTGCCGTTGCTGGGCCTTCCGGGTGTACTCCCCGTGTCTGATGAACTGGAGTTGCCCGAGGCGGCCCAGGATCACCACGTTCCAGAGAACCATCATCGATATGAGCAGAGCCAGCCTCGCCGCATTAGAGTGCTTCCCACTGTCGGCCATAATCAGTCGGTGATGGGGCTTTTCCTAGCCTCTGCAGATGCACGGGAGGGGTTTGCAAGCGCCAGAGTGTTCGACCCGAGCGGTTCCACGTCCTGGTATTGCGGCATGAGCAGCTGATCTGTACGGAGGCGCGTCATGCCTAAGTCCACGCGCGCGATCTTCTCGATGCGCTCCGGATTCTTCAGGGTTTGCTCCTCGAGAATCAGCTTCCTTTGATCACTGACAAGTGTGTCCTCCTGCGCGCGGAGTTGCTGCACACTGTATCCCATACTGGTTATCTGACTGCGGATCGAGGCGTAAAAAAGGAGGACGCCTGCGACCATTGCCAGAGAGAAGATAATCCACAGCAACTCCGAGAGTTTTTGCGGATCGGTTATCCTCTTGATTCCGTAGTTTCTGTTTTCGATCCCACAGGCCCAATCAATCACTGCAACCTCCCAAAGGTACGAACCCTGCAGCGGGTCGCGCCCGTTAGACTTTTTCGAGCGTCCGCAAGCGGGCGCTCCTCGCACGCGGGTTTGCTGCCAGCTCCGCGGACCCGGGCGTCAGGGGACGCGGCGTAACTACGCGCGCCTGAACTTGCCGGGGGCAGATGCAGAGATCGGGGGGCCGATCACATACGCACTGGCCGGACAACCTGCGAAATGCGGTCTTTACGATTCGATCTTCCAGAGAATGGAAGGCGATAACCACAATCCTGCCGCCTGTCTTCAGAAAACAAAGCGTCTCATTGAAAAACTCATCCAACCCTTCAAGCTCCTGATTCACGGCGATGCGAAGAGCTTGGAAAGTGCGGGTTGCAGGGTGGATGTGCAGGTGTCCCCGAACACGGAGAGCCTGACTTACGATATCCGCCAGCTGGGAGCAGCGCGTCACGGCGGACTTTTGCCTCTCAGCAACGATCGCCGCCGCAATTCGTCGCGACAAACGCTCCTCCCCATAGCGATAGATAATGTCAGCGAGCTGATCTTCGGGGAGGTTGTTGATCAGGTCGGCAGCGGTCACGCGCTGAGATTTGTCCATGCGCATATCAAGCATCGCGTCGCTTTGAAAACTGAACCCGCGTTCCAACGAGAGAAGTTGGTAGGACGAAACGCCCAGATCAAGAAGAATCCCATCGATCGGCTTCAGACGCAGGTTGTTGAGGATTAGGGGGAGATTCTTAAAGTTGTCGTGTACCAGCCGCACACCGCCGGGATAGCCCGTCAGTCGAGTCCTCGCTATTTCCAGCGACTCCTTGTCACGATCCAGGCCGACCAGCAGTCCTCCGGGCTGGATACGCCCGAGAATTGCCACCCCATGACCTGTCATGCCCAGCGTCGCGTCGACGTAGGTTCCGCCCGGCAAGCATCTGAGGGCTTCCAGCACCTCTGTCACCATGACGGGTGAATGCCCGGCGTCAAGGATCTCCGACGATTGGTTCCCCATTTTCCGTTGCAGGTTGGCTCTCGACATAATTCTGGAATATTCGTCCCACAATTAGAAGCCGAGCTTTTCACGGTCGGCGTTGGTCATGGGATCGTCGGCCATGTTCTTCCGAATGACCTCGTTGTTCCAAACCTCAAGGTGATCCGTCTTGCCGATGACGATGACGTCGCCGGAGATCTGCGCATCTTCCCTCAAGGCTTGCGGAATGAGGATGCGGCCCTGCGAGTCCATCTCCGTGCTGAGACCGTAATAGTTGGTAAATTTCTGGTATTTCAGCTTGGCCGGTTCGAACCTAGGGGCCTCCAAGAACTTCTGTGCTATGCGTTCCCATACGGCCATCGGATAGATTTGGGCACAACGGCCATCATCGCTGGTGACGAAATAGGTGTTGTCTTCGCTTTCAGCCATGTCCTTTCGGAAACGTGCGGGAATCTTCAGGCGGAATTTCTCATCTATCTTGGCTTGAAAACTACCTAGAAGCATAAGTCCCGGTGCTGCGTGCTAAGCTGAGATCTGGAAAGAACGGTGAGGGTTTCAATCCAAAGGGATCCGCTATTTTCCACTTCGCTCCACTTTGGACCACTCACAGCATATTCATGAGCCTGGAGCGTGTCAAGCAATTTCTGCAAATATTTGTACTTTCAACCATTTTTGGCTGTTCCAGATCGACATTTGCATCGACATTCGAAGTGTTATTAACATGAATTTTATATTTTTCATATATTTGGCATTTAAAAGGCCCGTGTTTCCACAAAAACAGCTATAAAGGGACAGCCGCAAAAGATTTCCAGTCCCGGCACGTCTGTCTAGCAGAAAGCCGCCAATGTGCTGATGCTCGAAACTCATGGAAGTCAAGTTGGCCCTGTGTCACTGAGGAATCGCTTGTGCTAAGATGTTGGGCTTTTAGGCTGGAGATACTTTGTGAGGGTAGGAATAGTCGGACTTCCTCAGGTCGGTAAGAGCACGATCTTCAATTTGTTGACCCATGGAAATGTGGACACATCTTCCTGGGGAGGGGGGAAGGGAGAGGCTCACATTGGTGTGGCTCAGGTTCCTGATGCGCGCCTGGAGCGCCTGGCGGAGATTTTTCAGCCGAAGAAGGTGACGTATGCGACGATCGAGTATGTGGATCTTCCCGGCCTTGCGCCCGGCGAAGGCAAAGCGGCGCTCGAGGGACAAGCGCAGGAAATGGCGGCATATCTGAACAATTTGAGGAATGTGGACGCTCTAGTACACGTGGTTCGCGCATTCGAAAATCCGAATGTCCCGCATCCTGCGGGGACAGTTGACGTTCAGCGCGACATCGGTGTTTTCGAGCTGGAGATGATGTTTTCCGATCTTGCGATCGTCGAGAAGCGCCTTGAAAGGCTGTCCAAGGACCTCAAAAAGATTAAGTCCTCAGAACTCGAATTGGAAAACTCTGTTCTCGAGCGATTCAAGATGGCCCTGGAGAGGGAGCAGCCGCTGCGCGAACTCGAGTTGGTGTCCGACGAGACGAAGCGGATCAAAGGCTTCACGTTTCTTTCAGCCAAGCCGCTGCTGATTGTGCTGAATCTGGGTGACTCGGACGCGGGAAAGATAACCGGAGCGGTGGAGCATTTCGCGCTACAGAAGCAAGCTGCTATGCGCAACGTTGGCGTGACGGCGGTTTGCGGCAGGATTGAGGCGGAGATCGCATCGCTACCGAGGGAAGACGCCTCACTGTTCATGGCAGATCTGGGGCTTGCCGCGAGCGGCCTTGCGCGCATCATACAGGATTCATATTCGCTGCTGGGATTATTCTCATTTTATACTGCGGGTGATCCGGAGGTTCGCGCCTGGACCATCCCCAGAAATACGACTGCCCAGCAAGCCGCAGGGGTGATTCACACGGACTTCGAGAGGGGTTTCATCAAAGCGGAAGTGGTATCGTATTCCGACATGACCGAGCTTGGTTCGTTCCAGAAGGCCAAGAACAAAGGAATGCTTCGCCTGGAAGGCAAAGACTATCTAGTCCAGGAAGGTGACGTCGTGCTTTTTCGGTTTAACCTGTGAATGTGAAGAGGTGATCGTTCGGTCTCCTTCTCATGAGTTGATTTTCGCGGATTCCACCTGGGTTGCCCGTGGTTTCACGGTACGTCACGCTTGTGTTGTTCGGTCTGACGGCCTCGCTCGCCGTTATCGTCGGCGGCTGGATTGTCTCGTCGCGAACCGCTTTACGGCACACTGTGTTGAACGCCCTGGTGTCGCTGGGGGCGGGATTCCTGCTGGCGGCGACCATCGGCGAGGTAATTCCACGCAGCATCGGGATCAGTTCCTCAGCTCCGGCGATCATCCTCGCGGGCTACCTGTTCGTGCATCTTGTAGAGCACACGATCTCAACGCACTTCCACTTTGGCGAGGAAACGCATCCGGAGAAGCTGTTGAATTCGCGGAAGGCGTATTCTGCATTGGGCGGGCTGGTGCTGCACTCGTTCTTTGACGGCGCTCTCATTGGGGCGGCTCTGTGGATCTCGATGCGGCTGGGAATTCTCATGTTCATGGCAATCATTCTCCACAAGATACCGGAGGGATTCACAGCCGCAAGCATCGTGCGGGCTTCAGGCAGGGAACGTTGGGCTGCGCACGCTGCGACAGTTGCCGTTGGAACCAGTACTTTTTTTGGAGTCCTGAGCATGGGATTCAGCCAGGCGCTGGCGGATATCGTCCTGCCTTTCAGCGCGGGGGTGACGCTGTACGTTGCAGCGTCGGATCTCATTCCCGAAGTCAACAGAGAATCCGGCGTTTCGGTCTCTTTGGGAGTCTTCATCGGCGTGGTTTTCTTCTTCCTATCTGAGTCGTTTCTTAGCCGTGTGCTGTGAACTGCGGCGGACCGGCTCGTCACCGGCCGCTGAGGCGCCCGCCAGCGATTCGATTGATTGACCTTGGAGGTACTTGGCGTTCCTCGCGTCTTGACGGTAGGTTCCTGAAAGACCACCGCCAAGATGCAAGAAACGACAGGGAACGCAAGAAGTGCCCGTCAACATTGACGGAGTCAACGGCTCCGTCAACTTCGGTTGCGGCCACGGGCTGCATTACGGTATCCTTTTGGCGCGCTCCGCATACCCCATGAGAGTCACTCATTTTTTCGCCGGCATATCGCTTCTTCTGCTGGCGAATTTCGGCGGATGCAATGCGGAGGCTGCGACTCGTGGGGATGATTCCGATGTGTTCGGCAGGGTCATTCGAAAAATCGAGTACGCGGCCAACCCGCCCCTGGAGCCTTCGCACTTCGATCTGCGCCTCCGACCCGATTCGATACTCACACGCACGGCCCTGAAGGACGCTATCCAGGCGCTCTATAGCTCGGGCCGTTTCTCCTGGATTACGGCCGATGCTTTCGAGGAGGGGGACGGTGTCCGTGTGCGCTTCACTCTGCGTTACAGTTACTATTTCAACCAGTTCAGCCTTGTGGGCGGCGTCAATCTCGGCGGCCGCTCTCTTTGGGAGGTGGTTTCTCTCCCCACCGGCGAACGCTTTACTTCTGAAAGGCTGGAAGGCGCTCGAGAAGCGGTCCTCGATTACATGCACGATCGGGGGTACTTTCTGGCCAAAGTGGAAGCCGTCCCCAAGCCGTTCGATCACTCTCATCAGGTCGATACGGTCTTCAAGGTTCAACCCGGAGATCAGGCAACTGTCAGCTCGGTCGACATTCAAGGAGTGCCAAAGCAAGATATCGAGAATGTTCGCGAGCGGCTCGGGCTCAAGAAAGGCGAAACATTTGACCGCCGTCGGCTGCGCCGCCGGCTGGACAACCTGAAGGATTTCTTTCTCAAACGGGGATATCTGGCCGCGGTCGCGCAAGCTACCGATTCCTTCGAGCCTGCGAATAACACTGTGGCCCTGGCCGTAAAGGTTTCCAACTTCGGCAGGATCAGGGTCACTGTCGACGGTTTCAAGATCGATCGCAACCAGTTACGCAGCCTGTTGCCGATTCTTACCGGCGAAGGCATCAATGAGGATATTTTGGACGAAGGGGCGCAGAACATACGGGACTATCTCGAAGAGCACGGCTATCCGGAGGCGGAGGTGACAATCAACGAGGAGGAGGACAAGTCTGAAACCCGGGTGGTTCGCTACAGCGTCAATACGGGGCACAAGGTCACGGTGGCCTATGTAAGCTTCAAAGGGAACCGCGCGTTCTCGAGCCAGGAGCTTTTTTCGATAGTGCAGATCCAGCCGGCGCGACTCTTTCAGAAATCAGTTTACAGCGTCGCCAAGCTCGACGGCGATGTTGACTCTCTGAAAACGCTCTATCAGTCCCGCGGATATCTCGATGCCAGCGTGATTACTCTCGTCAAGCCGGTGGAGGAAGGCCAGAGGCTTGGAATAACGTTTGAGATCACCGAGGGGAAGCAGGCCCGCGCCAGGCTGCTGCCACTGAAGGGTAATCAGACCCTCAAGTCTGAAGTGCTGCTCCCGAAGATGAGATTGAAAACAGGCAGCCCTTACTCTCCTTCGCTTGTCGAGCAGGATCGCCAGACGCTTCTTGCAACCTATAATGATGCGGGATTCATGCAGGCCACGGTGACCTATCGAGTGGCGGCTCCCGATTCGGACGGCTCCTATCCGATCGAATTCAACATAACCGAGGGCACGCGTACTTACATAGACAATGTCGTCATCTTGGGCAATGACAGGACCCGCGATTCGGTCATCGAAAGGCATGTCCTGGTCAAGAGCAATGATCCTCTCAGCCTCGGCAAATTGCTCAAATCCCAGCAGGAGCTCTACAACACCGGAGTATTTGATCTCGTCAGGGTGGTTCCGCAGAATCCCGAGAGTGCGTCCCCATATCAGAACGTTGTGGTGCGGCTTCAGGAAGCGAAGCGATTCACGTTCCGATACGGCCTGGGCTACCAGGAGCGTGAGCGACTGCGGGGAACCCTGGAACTGACCGATCTGAACATACTCGGCACGGCGCGACGCGCGGATCTGACCCTGCGGGGCAGTGCAATCGAAAAGGGGGCAGCGCTTAGTTTCCAGCAGCCCCAGTTCCGCTTTCTGCCCGTCGATTCCTATCTCACTTTCTCGGGTTTGCAGAGACGGGATGTCGGTTTCGATCAAACGCGCCTGAGCCTCTCCTACCAATACGGGCACTCACTGAGCGGCCATTCCTGGGCGCTGGCGCGCTACACCTTCAACAACGTCCGGCTGTCCAATCTGAGCGTGTCTCCCTCCGAACTCGGGCGCGAGGACACCCCCAGAAACCTGTCGACCTTTTCTGCGATCTACATCAACGACACACGCGACAGTTACCTGGACCCGGAAAAAGGTTTTTTCACCTCCACCGACCTCAGCGTCACCACAAAACTTCTCGGCAGCAACGATTACCTGTCTCTGTTCACCCAGAACAGTTATTACAGACGGCTGCCCGCGTCGCTGCTGTTTGCCGGCTCCCTGCGCATTGGCGCCAAGCATCCTTTCGGCGGAGACACAACCATTCCCATCAGCGAGAGGTTCTTTGCCGGCGGTGGTTCCAGCCTGCGAGGATTCGACACCGATTTTGCCGGGCCATTGGATCCGGTGGCGAAGCCTCCAGTTCCTGTCGGGGGCAACTCCCTGATCATCGCGAACCTGGAGGTGCGCGTGCCCTTGTTCAGCGCCGTGCGCATAGCGAGCTTTTACGACAGCGGGAACGTGTTTCGAAACGTGAGCGATACAACCCTGCGCGGCTTCAGCCACACCATCGGGATAGGAATAAGAGTGAAGACGCCATTTGGTCCTTTGCGCGCCGACTATGGCTATAACCTGAACCTTTCGTCTGACCTCCGCGCTAGAGGGCTCACACCGGGGCACTTCTTTATAACCATAGGACCACCATTTTAATGAGACCGGGACGGACATTGAGGCGTGCAGACATGATTGATTCGGCGAGCAGATCCCGAGCGGTCCACCTATTGCGGATTGCGGATTGCGGATTGCGGGTTACGGCTGGCAATTCTCCGCTTCGCGCTCCACGGCCCACGGGCCGCAATGTCCAGGTTCGCGCGGTGGCGAGGGCGGTCGTGCTGGTGATTGTGCTTGTGTTTTCCGGGAGTCCCCTCAGGGCGCAGGAGATCGATCGGCTGCTCGCCGCAGTCAACGGCAAGGTGGTGACCGAAGGGGACCTCGTTCTTGCTCGGAACCTGAACGCGATACTTTCTCTGGGGAAAAATGACGAACCTCCCCCCAGGAAAGTTGAGATTGAACGCCTTGTTGATCTGGAGCTGATGCGCCAGGAGCTTGCCAGTTTCCCGACGACATCCGGAGACCAGGGAAGTGCACAAAAGCGTATTGAGGAACTTCGGAGTGCCTATGCCGAAATTGGCGGTCTTCCGGGAATTCTGCACCGACTGGGACTGCAGGAATCAGAGCTTCTGGACTATGTGCGATTGCAGGATTCAATTCTCCGGTTCGTGGACTTTCGCTTCCGGGCCTTTGCTTCCGCTTCGGAGCAGGAAATCCAGCAGTACTACAATGAAAAGCTCGTACCCTCGCTGCGCCAGGCCAACACCCCTGTTCCGCCGCTCGCCGAGATATCGGGCAAGATCGCGGAGATATTGAAGGAGGAGAAGGTCAATGTCTTGATGAACCAATGGATTCAGGAAATACGGCGTCATTCGCACATCGAGTATTTTCTCGAAGATGCTGAGAGCCTGTGGGGGAAGGGGCAATGAGGGTTCGCTCAAAAGTGATCCTCGGAGTGACGGCGGCGCTGGTGATCGCCGCGACCGGGACTGTCTTCTGGTATGTGCGCAGCGGCAGGCTCCAGGAGTTCGCACGCGTCGACCTCATCTCACGAGTGCAGAAAGCAACGGGAATGGTGTGCACGGTGGGCCGGCTCGAACTGGCGCCGCTGCGCGGGGAGTTCCGTCTGACAGGGATCACCTTGGGACCAATCACAGACGGTGCCGGTCCTCTGACTGCGAGTATCGACGAGGTGAAGGGCCGCGTCAGCCTCTCCTCGATCTGGCATCTCAGCCTCCACCTTGCAGAACTGAATGTCCTGCGACCGCGCGTCACGTTGACGTCCACTCAAGGCGGGGGCGGCTGGGATCCCGAGAATGTCCTCAAGTCGCTCCGGACGTCCCTGGACCTTGCCGCGGGATCGATTCTACTGACTGACGGATGGGTTCAACTCGACAATACGCATATTCCGTTGAATCTCTCGCTGAATGACGTGATTTGCGAAATCCATTACGTCGCGGATCATCCGCATTACTGTATCCGGCTGGCCTATAAGAACAGCCGCCTGCTCTACGAAGGGCGCGACATAAAATATAATCTCGATACACGCATTAATCTTTCCATGGAGGGGGTGGAAGTCGGCTCGTTCCGGCTCGAGCACGGCAAGAGCCTGCTTTCCGGCAACGGCTGGGTTAGAGGCTGGAAGGCACCAGTGCTGCTCCTGCATGCTGCCGGAATCCTCGATGGGACGGACTTGGCTCTTTTCAGTTCGGATTTGCGTGAGGCGCGGGGGAGCTTCCATGTCGCCACGAATCTCCGCGTGGATTCTGGCGGCCTTCGTCTTGATGGAAAATTCGACCTGCAGTCGGGAGGATTCCGCAGGGCAAGCCTGAGCTCGCTGCGGGGACTGTTCGAGATCCGAAAGGATGTGCTTTACCTGAATGCCGTCGACGGGAAACTTGGGGCTGGAGCCATACACGCGGACGGGGAGATCCAGCTCAGAGAGGGCAACAAGCCTCCGAACCGAGTGCTTATATCCACCAGGGATGTGTGTCTGAGGGAGGTCAGCTATGTTCTCAACCTGTCTGAGATCGATTTCCTCAACACTGCCGATTCTACAGCCGAGGTAATCTGGAAGCACGGTAACGAGGATCTCGATCTGACCGTGCAAGCCGGCTTGAAAGCTCCTCCCTCTTCCAGCCTCGAACCGGGGCGGAGCACTCCCCTGCAGGGAGATCTCGCGTTCAGCTATAGAAGGGGTGTTTGGTACTTTACCTCAGCCAATCTCAATTCGGCTCAAACTGCTGTTGCCATAGCCGGACAAGGCGGCACCACATTTCACATCCAAGCACATACAAGCCGCGTTGCCGAGCCCCTGTCCGTCCTCCGCGGGTTTGTTCCGTCCTTGGAAAGGCTTCTCTCGAGGCAGCCGGACCTGATCGAGGTATCCGGGACTTACGGGCTGAATGGAAACATGCTTATGGAACCGGAGAGAACAGTCTATCAGGGTGCGCTCACGATCAAGGATGGACAGTGGCACACCCACCGCGTTGATAGCCTGGCTTCGAAAGCACTCTGGGAAGGCTCACACCTGGAACTTCATGAGATGAACCTCCACAAGGGAGCAGAGAGCGCGGCGGGTGACCTCACCCTGGAGATCCCTTCGGAGGAAGGGGAGTCGCTCGGGATGACGTTCCAGGGGAAGGCCGGTAATGTATCGCTTCCGTCTCTCAGGGAGCTTGGAGTCGAGATGAGTCCCGACATCGGGGGAACGCTGAGCGGCAGCGGCAGGATCTCCAATGCGGACGGAACCTGGGCCGGTGATGCGCAGTTTCTGCTCGAGAATGGATCCTACAAGGGCGAACCATTCGACAGCATACATGGGAAGTTCAAGACCAGGAACAAGATCCTGCAAATTGCAGACTGTCAGATCGCCCGTGGGGCTGCAAAAGTCGCCGCGCACGGGCAGATCCAACTGGATACGAACCAGATGGAACTAACCTTAGGCCTGGCGGGCCTGTCGCTCGAGGAAATACCGGAGATTCAGGATAAGAATCCGGAGGTGGAAGGGCGCATCTCCGGGGCGGGCGAGCTGCGCGGTGACATCGATAATCCGCGGTTCAAAGGTAATCTGGATCTCACGGGGCTGCGCTACGCCTCCTGGGACCTTGGTTCCGGGAAGGGGACGTTGGATCTCGAGGACAGGATCTTGCGGGCAAACGTCAACGTCCAAAGCTCTCTCGGGAAACTCGGGGCACAGGCTAGAATTTC
>DASQID010000632.1:0-3038 GCA_035631775.1 Acidobacteriota bacterium | reverse complement strand
CCAAGAGTGAGACGATCTGAGCAACGACACACCGGCCTGTGCCTTTATCCCGTGGCAAGACGTGTCGCTTCATCATGAACTCCTCCACTTCTAGACCTGTCGTGTAAATGGATTTTGGCACTGCGTCGATTCGTCGGCGTCCTCCTGGAGGCTCGGAAGCTTCGTAAGATCCATTTTGCTCGTGAATTCGTCGAAGTGGAACATGTCGTCGTCCTTGCAGCTTTGGCAGTAGAAGTTTCCAGCTTCGCCGAGCCACATGTCCTTCAAATAAAAGGCACCATAGCACCCACTGCAGCGCTGAATCCGCTTCCCGTATTTTTCTTTCGCTTCCGCTTGATTCATCCAAGCCTCCTTAATCCGGATTATTCATGTAACAATATCCGGAGAATCCGGGAAACACGGTCATGCCATGTCGTGCTTGGCGGTGAGCTTTTAAAAGCAAACCCCCAAGACGCGAAGAACGCTAAGCACGCAAAGAGTGTCTCCAAGTGTCGGCAAATTGCAGGTATTGCTCTTATTGACGTTCTTAGGGACTTCTCATCGTTTATAGCGGCCAATGAATTCCGCTTGAGCCAGGATGTGCCCTTGCATTGCTTTCTCCACATCCTGCTTCGAGGCGCGCGATCTAAGCGCTAACTTACCGTCCAATGCGTACAGCTTAAAGAAATACCGGTGTGGCTTCCCAGGAGGAGGGCATGGACCTCCGTACCCCACCTTGCGAAAATCGTTGACTCCCTGTCTGCCTATGCCTTCGACCACTTCGACCTTTGCGATTCCCTCAGGCAACTCCCTCAAGTGAGGTTCCACGTCGTAGAGCACCCAATGGACCCACGTACCTGCCGGCGCATCGGGATCGTCCGCTATCAGCACCAGGCTTTTCGTTCCGGCGGGAGGTTCACTCCAGAACAGTGTGGGGGATAAATCTTCCCCTTCGCACGTGAATTTACGGGGAATGTCGCCGCCCTGTTTGAAGGCTCTGCTTTCGAGCAAAAGTGTCATGGCAGGTCCTCCTTCAGCTTGCAGTTCTTCTTCCGTCGAGCATCCGAATAAGCAACAAGCTGAGAAAATTGCTGCTACCACAACCTTTCGAAGGTGGAGCACAGGCACCTCTCAAATTGCTCCAGGATATCTTCGTGGACATACGGCCTCCGGGCCGCCGTCTGCCCTTGGTATAATCTGCCTTATGGCAGATTCGGTCAACAGAGTACTGGAAATCACTCGGCATCTGCACGAGCGCATCGTGGTCATCGACGGCGCGATGGGAACGATGATTCAGCGTCACGGGCTGGGTGAGGGGGATTATCGGGGGAGGCAGTTTGCCGACCACCCGCAATCCCTCAGCGGCAATAATGACGTGCTCTCGATAACACAGCCGGAGATTATCGAGTCGATCCACAGCCAGTACCTTGCAGCCGGGGCGGACATCATAGAGACCAACACATTCAATGCCAACTCGATCTCGTTGGTCGACTACAAGTTGGAAAAGTCGGCCTATGATTTGAATTTTGCGGCGGCGAGGATTGCCTGCCGCGCCGTTGCCAAAGCGGTGGCCGCGAACCCGGACCGACCGCGTTTCGTTGCCGGCTCCGTCGGTCCCACGAACCGCACTGCATCATTGTCCCCCAACGTGCAGGATCCTGCCTTCCGTGCCGTAACTTTCGATCAGCTCGTTGAGGCTTACCACGATCAGGTCCGCGGCCTCATGGACGGCGGCGTGGATCTGCTACTGGTTGAGACGGTCTTCGACACACTAAACGCCAAAGCCGCGCTCTTTGCCGTCGACAAGTGCTTTTCGGAGCGCGGCGTGCGCTTGCCGGTCATTGTGTCGGTTACCATTACCGACGCGAGCGGGCGCAACCTCTCGGGCCAGACCCCAGAGGCTTTCTGGATTTCCGTGTCGCATGCCAACCTCCTCGGTGTCGGAATTAATTGCGCCCTCGGCGCTGGTGAAATGAGACCGTATATCGAAGAGCTTTCCGGGCTCGCATCGGTGCACTTGAGCTGCTATCCCAACGCCGGACTGCCCAACGCTTTCGGAGAATACGATCAGTCGCCTGAGGATATGGCTGCCGTTCTGAGGGAATATGCGGCGAACGGCTGGATCAACATCGCCGGGGGATGCTGTGGTACGACGCCGGAGCACATCAGGGCCATTGCGGAGGCGGTGAAATCCTGCCGGCCGAGAATACCTCCACCGCCTCGGCCCTTCACCTGCCTGAGTGGCTTAGAGGCTCTGGTCATCCGTCCCGAGACCAACTTTGTCAATGTCGGGGAGAGGACAAATGTCACAGGCTCACGAAAGTTCGCTCGTTTGATATCCAGTGGTCAGTTCGAAGAGGCCCTGGCGGTTGCCCGGCAGCAGGTTGACAGTGGTGCGCAGGTCATCGATGTCAACATGGATGAGGCCATGCTCGATTCCGAGCAGGCGATGACGCGGTTCCTCAATCTGATTGCCTCCGAGCCCGATATAGCACGTGTTCCTATCATGGTCGACAGCTCGAAATGGTCGGTTCTGGAAGCAGGGCTGAAGTGTGTTCAGGGCAAAGCAGTGGTCAATTCGATCAGCCTGAAGGAGGGGGAAGAGGCGTTCAGGCGGCGGGCTCGGCTGATCAGGAGCTATGGTGCAGCGGTGATTGTCATGGCCTTTGATGAGGTCGGCCAGGCTGACACAGCGGAGCGCAAGGTTGAAATATGCAGGCGTGCTTACCGCATCCTGACCGCAGAGGTTGGGTTCCCACCCGGGGACATCATCTTCGATCCAAATATTCTCACAGTGGCGACGGGCATTGAAGAGCACAACAACTATGCCGTCGCATATTTTGAGGCGACCCGACGGATCAAGCAGACCCTGCCGGGATGCAAAGTCAGTGGTGGGGTTAGCAATGTTTCTTTTTCGTTTCGCGGAAACGACGCCGTTCGCGAGGCTATGCACTCGGCTTTTCTTTATCACGCCATTCGTGCCGGCATGGATATGGGTATCGTCAATGCCGGCCAGTTGGCTGTCTACGAGGAGATCCCGAGGGATCTCCTCGACCAGG
>DASQID010000631.1:0-7393 GCA_035631775.1 Acidobacteriota bacterium | reverse complement strand
ATCAAACTCGTTTATCTTCACATGAGTCGTGATGGCATGAGATGCCACCTTCGCGATCTCGTCGTAACGGACCTCCGGGGGGAAGTTTCCGAAATCCACGAGGGCTCCCACCCACTTGGAATCGGTCGCCTCGATGATCTTCACAATGTTTGATGCAGTCTTGGAGACGCCGCCGTGGTTTTCAATGGAGATCTTGATGTTTAGTTCGCGCGCCAGGGGCACGAGCTCCTTGAATGCCTCTATCACGCGCTCAACCCCGACGGTATCATCTGCATTTTCCTGGCGCCCGGTGGCTCCAATGTTGATTCGCACTATTGGTGCACCGAGCCTGTGCGCTACTCGAAGTTTCTGCTTGTCGAGATCGATCTGCCTCTGTCTCCTGGCCGGATCGGCTCCCGCCAGATTGCCCTCGATGACGTAGCAGGTCACTATACGGTCGGCCTTCTTCACTGCTGCCACGATCTGATCGAGATAGGCATCATCGAAGTTCTTGAAAAACAAGTCGTTATAGGAAATCCCTTTAATCCCTTGTTCTTTGTAGAACCGAGGGACGCCGATGAGGTCCAGCTTTCCGGCGCCGATGAGGTCCCGAAAACTGTAAGTTTCGCAAGCGAGGATATTGCCTCCGCGGAGAACAGGGTCTTCCGCAAAGGCAAGGCTTGAAGCAAACAGAATCAACAATCCAGGATAGAGTCGCATGCTGAATTCCTCGATGTGAGTTAATCGAGCCCCCAATGTACTCTGGATGATGGTGCAAAAACAACATGATGGGAAAGTGGCGTAGACATTAGTAAGGAGCCCGGATGATCGGAATGCCCCCTTTTTCCCTCGAATAAACGGCGTGTAATACGTGTATGAGGTGTCATGCGGGCTGCGGCACAGATGCGAATGATCGGGAGTGATTACGACCCCAGGGGCCTTGCTTTCCGGAAAAGGCTGCGTGAATTCAAGACAAAGTACGTCTCGCTCTGGCACGCTCCCGGATCCAACGAACCCGAGATTGATGAGCGATTCGAGCCGGCTGCGCAGCGCGAGAACGAAAAGGAAACCGACAGGCTGATTCGGCATGTCGAGGACCGGCTTTAACATTGTCCGGAATCTGCTGAGGACCGCGAAATTTGGCGCGCCCAACTCGTTGAGCAAGTCAGACAATTCGGTAGGAGGTGCTTCCGCTTCCCGGACCAATACCTGAATGTCCTCCTTTCGGATGACTATTTCCGCGCCACCTCGGCTTTCGCCCGGCAGGCCGAAGCCTTCGACCGGAACATCGAACCGGATGCCCTCTCCCAGGCCCTGCGCAATGTCTGGGTAATGAACTGCCTGCAGAGGTTTCTCGGCAACAGGATCTCCATGCCTCCTTCCATCTTTGCCTATAGCATGCTTTACCCTTATACGGACAATCTGCTCGATGATGCGGAGATCACGGCCGATTCGAAGCGGAAAATATGCACCAGGCTCGGCCTTCGGCTGGAAGGTGCGAGAGTGGAGCCCGAGGGACGGCGTGAGCGGGACATATATCGTCTCGTGGCAATGATCGAGGGGGAATATGACCGTCCTGGATTTCCCGACGTGTATCACGCCTTGCTGGCTATCCACCGCGGGCAGGTGAGGAGTCTCCTGCAGCAGGATTCAGGTCCGATTCCGGACGACGATCGCATTCTGGAGATAAGTGTGGAAAAGGGGGGCGCTTCTGTTCTTGCCGACGGCTATCTTGTCGCCGGGAAGCTGAGCGGCCGTGAAGCCGATTTCTGCTTCGGCTTTGGCGCCGTGCTCCAGCTATTCGATGACCTTCAGGATGTAACGCCGGATATTGAGGCGGGGCGCTGGACCCTGTTCTCGCGAAATGCACATCGTCTGCCCTTGGACGGCCTCGCGAGCCGCTTGCACAGATTCCTGCTCAACGTGCTTCGTTCTGCAGACCGCTTTCGAATTTCAGCCCAACCTGTTCTTAAGGACCTGATCCGAAGGAATTGCGGCTTCCTTCTTCTCCAGGCGGTTTCCCAAAACCAGGATCTTTTTGATCGAAGTTACCTGAGAAGGCTTGAGCCCCACTCTCCGCTCCGCTTCGGTTACTTAAAATCGTTGCGTGCTGTGATCACGCCGATCATTGACAGGCTTTCAGTTAGATGGCGCCTGGCAGCCCTGCGTTGACATTCTTTGCTGGCCTGTTCATGAATAAGTCAGGCTAACAATCGTCGCGGGTCCACTGATTGTCAACCAGTCGCCAAATCTTTCGCGCATTTAAATTGCGCAGTTCTACCGGAAGTGCCTCCTGAGGAAAGCCCTGAAAACAGACAGGCCGGGCGAAGCGCTTGATTGCCGCCGAACCCACCGAGGTGGACCTCACGTCCGTTGTGGCCGGATATGGTCCGCCGTGATGCATCGATGGACAGATCTCGACCCCGGTGGGAAATCCGTTGTAAATCAATCGTCCCGCCTTGTCCTCCAGAAGCGAGATGAGGCCTTTGAACTCGAGCAGATCGTCGGTCGTACCATGGACTGACGCTGTCAGCTGGCCCTGCAATCCCCGGGCGACCCTCTCCATCTGCTCTCGATCAGTGCAACGCACGATCACGGTCGATGGGCCAAACACCTCCTCTCCAAGACCTGGATTGTTGAGGAAGGTCTCCGCACTGGCGAAAAAGACCGTGGGTGCGGCTTCCGTTTTGTGCATATCGGGGCGGAGGGAGGATCGCACCACCGACACGCAGGGGATGCGGCTCAGCCGCTCCACGCCTGCCTCGAAAGAGCGAAGTATACCCGGGTACAGCATCGTGGCAGGACGAGCCGCGGCGAATAAGCGACCGACGGTTTCTACAAACCGCCCGGTGCCGCCGTGATCCAATCCCACAACCAATCCCGGGCATGTGCAGAACTGGCCCACTCCGAGGGTGACGGATTGCCTCAGGCCCTCGGCAAACGATTCGCAGTGCTCACGCAGGACACCCGGCAGAACAAATACCGGATTTACACTGCCCATCTCTGCATAAACTGGGATCGGATCCGGCCGCCGGCCGGCTGCCTCGAACAGCGCGCGCCCGGCCCTGAAGGAGCCGGTAAAGCCGACGGCTTTGGTCAGCGGGTGGCGGACCAGCATTAATGAGGTTTCCGGGCTGCGCCCGTGAACCATTGAAAAAACGCCGGCAGCCAGACCGGCTTTCCCCGAAGCCTTTGCAATCGCACGCGCCACCAGTTCCGATGTGCCCGGATGGGCGGGATGGGCCTTTACAGTCACGGGATTTCCAGCTGCAAGCGCGGATGCCGTGTCCCCACCAGCGACCGAGAAGGCGAGAGGAAAGTTGCTGGCGCCAAAGACCACGACCGGACCGATGGGGACAAGCATTCGGCGCACATCCGGCTTGGGTGTGGGTTTGCGATCCGGCTGTCCGCGATCAATGGATGCCTCGAGCCAGGAGCCCTCTCTCACCAGGGCGGCAAACATACGAATTTGATTAATGGTGCGCAGCCGCTCGCCGGCCAGGCGGTCTGGCGGCAGAGCTGTCTCGGCTTGTGCTATTTCGAGCAACTGATCCCCGAGCCCGGCAATCTCTTCAGCAATCCTATCGAGGAATCCCGCAATTTCTTCTGCAGAACGCCGCCGGTAGTAAGGAAAGGCCTGATGCGCCAGTTCGAGTGCCCGATGGACCTCCTCCTCAGTGGCTTCATAGAAGGGAGTGTCCAGAAGCTTTCCCATCGATGGATTGAATGCCTGGTAAGTCAGATGCCCTGCGTGTGAGACTTCTCTCCCGAGAATGTTCTTTCCGTGCAGTTCCATGGGTTCGCCTCAATCGCTAGTGTAGTATCTGTCTGGAAAATAGCGAGGCCCGGAGAGAATTGCCCCACTCCACGGCCAGCGCCGAACGTCGGCTGAACCGCTTTTCATGCGCCTGGGCTGCGATGTCCGATCCGGGTGTTGGGCCCACATAGTTATATACAAATCCTTGTCCTCGATACTGAGCTGCGGTACGACCCCGTGAAGAATATGTGGGACGCAAAGCTGATTCGCAGATTGCCCGTGTGATTGCCCATTAGCGATGCCCGGATGCCAGACGCTTGCCTATGTTTTCGTTATGCGTCGGGGCTGAAAGCCTCGACCCACAGGATCCCGCGTGGTCACCGGACGTAATTTATCAAGGTTCCTATCGGCTCGATGGTGATGCGAATCTCGTCTCCAATCTGAAGAGTAAACGTCTCAGGTGGAACGATACCGGTCCCGGTCAAAAGAAAACACCCGTGCGGAAAACTGCATTCGCGAAACAGGTACTCCACCAGAACCTGCGGGCGTCGCTTCATGGAAGCCAGAGACGTTTTGCCGGCGAAAACGGTCACACCGCTTCGTGCGATCACCAGATCTATTTCGGTAGTATCATCCAACGCGTCGTTGGTAACAAGTATACCCGGCCCAAGCGCGCAGCATTGATCGTAGATCTTTGCCTGTGGCAGATAAAGGGGGTTTTCTCCCTCAATGTCCCGTGAACTCATGTCGTTGCCGATTGTGTAGCCGGTGATCCTGCCCGAGGAAGCGACCAGGAGGGTAAGTTCGGGTTCCGGGACATTCCAGTGCGAGTCGCTGCGGATTCGGACTTGCTGACCGGATCCTGCGACCCGATGCGCGGTAGCCTTGAAGAACAGTTCAGGCCGCTCGGCCTGATACACCCGGTCGTAGAAACTGCCGCCACCTGCAGACTTGGCCTCTTCCATCCGTGCGCTCCGGCTGCGGAAGTAGGTGACTCCAGCGGCCCACACTTCCTGCCTGCCGATGGGAGGGAGCAGGTCTTCCGGGGAGAAGGTGAAACCTGACTCTGCGCATCCGGCCGCTATCCTATCCTCCAGGAACTGTGCCAGATCATCCCTGGCGAGCAGCTCATCCCATCCGGTCTCAGGCAGTGAATAGAGCCGCGAGCCTTGCTCGACCACGGATGCGAGTCTCAGTTTGTACAGTCTCATGATGCCTCGACTGAAATTCATGACTGGGATATTGTTCCCGGAGTCAATTTAGGCTGAAATAAGGTGCCTGTCACCGAATTTCGTGGTGAAATAAGCGCGTCTGCTCGAAGCACTGATACAGGAGGATCAAAGTGAAGAAAATTGTACTTCTGAGGCATGGCGAGAGCACCTGGAACAAAGAGAACCGCTTCACAGGCTGGACAGATGTTGATCTGAGCGAGAAGGGAACGCAGGAAGCCCTGGAAGGTGGGCGGCTCCTGAAGAAGGAAGGCTATGTATTCGATGTCGCGATCACGTCCGTCCTCAAGCGGGCGATCAAGACTCTATGGATCGCGCTGGAAGAGTTAGACCAGATGTGGATTCCCGTCTTCAACACCTGGCGCTTTAACGAGCGACACTATGGAGCGCTCCAGGGATTGAACAAACTGGAGATGGTGGATCGTTTCGGAGCCGAACAGGTTCATCTCTGGCGCCGAAGCTATGATGTTCGTCCACCCGCCTTGACTCCGGAAGACGAGCGCTATCCGGGTCGTGATCCGCGCTATGCCTCATTGTCGGAGGAAGAGGTACCTCTGACCGAATGTCTCAAGGACACCGTGGCGCGTGCTCTTCCTTACTGGCACGACACCGTTGTCCCGATGATCAGGGAAGGGAAGCGCGTCATTATCGCATCACACGGCAACAGCCTTCGCGCCCTGGTGAAATATCTCGACAACGTGCCGGATGATGAAATCGTCGGGCTGAACATCCCGACCGGCATCCCGCTGGTTTACGAGCTGAACGACGACCTCAGGCCGATCCGCCACTACTATCTCGGCGATCCCGAGGCTGTGGCGAAAGCGGCCAAGGCGGTCGCTGACCAAACAGCAAAAAAAAATCCTGACACCACTCGGGGGGAAATATGATGCGAAGCGCCATAATCTGGATCACGCTTGCGGCAGGAGCCATCGGATGGAGTGCGGCGCCGGTGCAGCAGGCCGGCGGAGTGGATTACATGAGTGAGCCGGCGGTGCAAAGAGACCTCCGCATGGAGTGGTGGCGCGAGGCTCGCTTCGGAATGTTCATCCACTGGGGACTGTATGCCGTCCCTGCCGGTGTCTGGAAAGGGAAACAGATACCCGGCATCGGCGAATGGATTATGGCCGGAGCCGACATTCCTGTTGCGGAGTATGCACCGCTCGCGAAACAGTTCAATCCCGTCAAGTTCGACCCCGCGAGGTGGGTCAGCATTGCGAAGAAGGCCGGAATGAGATACATCGTTATCACTTCAAAGCACCATGACGGTTTCTCACTTTGGGACTCGAAGGTCTCGAATTACGACGTCGTGGATTCGACGCCTTACGGAAGAGACATACTCGCTGCGCTGACAAAGGAGTGTCGCAAGCAGGGCGTCAAGATGTGCTTCTACCATTCGATCCTTGATTGGCACCATCCCGCCCAGTATGTCAACCCTGATGCGAAAAATCCTCGAGACGGGCACGCCAACAACAGAATCCACCCCGAGAGCAAAGCGGACTACCTCAAGTATCTGAAGGGGCAGCTCAGGGAACTGATCACCAATTACGATCCCGCCGTACTCTGGTTCGACGGGGAGTGGGTCGATTGGTGGACGGAACCGGATGGTAAGGACTTGTACAACTACGTCCGTTCGTTGAAGGACGACATCATCGTCAACAACCGTGTCGGGAAAGGTCGCAAGGGTATGCAGGGACTCAACAAAGGGCCCGGATACGCGGGCGACTTCGGGACTCCGGAGCAGGAAATACCCGCCACGGGACAGCCTGGCGTGGATTGGGAAAGCTGCATGACGATGAACGACACCTGGGGTTACAAGTCATTCGACACGAACTGGAAGTCCACCCGGCAACTCGTCCGCAACCTTGTCGACATTGTCTCGAAGGGGGGAAACTACCTGCTGAATGTCGGCCCCACGGCTGAAGGGCTGATCCCGGAAGCCAGTGTCCAGAGGCTCGCGGAAATAGGCAAGTGGATGGATGTGAATGCCGAGGCGGTGTACGGTACGACCGCCAGTCCCTTCGAGCAGCCCAATTGGGGACGGTTCACGAAGAAGCCTGGGGCTCTCTATGCCCACGTATTTGAATGGCCGCAGGACCATCAGCTCCAGATCCCCGCCCTGAAGCAGACAATTTCCAGGGCAGTCCTACTGACACCGGGTGGCGGCCGGCCGCTGCAGGTAAAGCTGTCGGGAACCGGGATCACCGTGTCATTGCCTTCGCAGGCTCCGGATCCGATAGATTCGGTAGTCAAGCTGGAGATCAGCTCCTGCTGGTAGTATCCGATTGCGGATTGCTGATTTCGGATTGCGGATTGAAAATACTCGAGCATGCCTTTTTGATCCGAAATCCGCAAATCCGCAATCGAGAAGAGTTTTGGTGCCACATCGGCCTCTGTGGTTATATAATGGACGCCGTCCGGCGCCCCCCCC
>DASQID010000630.1:0-2582 GCA_035631775.1 Acidobacteriota bacterium | reverse complement strand
AAGGTCGCCAACTCTACGGCCAACATAACCACCCCGATACTCAGCAAGAACCGCATCTTTTATACCACCGGCTACGATACGGGCTGCGCACTTCTGGAATTCGTTGAAGGCGGCAACGAGGCCACGCTGCGCGACGTCTATTTCTCCCGTGAAATGATCAATCACCACGGAGGAGTTGTTCTCGTCAACGGCTATATCTATGGGTTCTCTAACAGCACACTGACTTGCCTGAACTTCGATAACGGAAAAGCCGTGTGGAAGCATCGCAGCGTGGGCAAAGGCTCCTTAACCTACGCCGACGGCCATCTCTACCTGCTCTCGGAAAACAATGTTGTAGGCCTCGCGGAGGCGAGCGCGACGGGCTACATTGAAAAGGGACGATTCAAGATCAAGAACGAGGGTTACTCCAGCTGGGCTCATCCAGTGGTTTGTGGTGGCAGGCTATATATTCGCAACCAGTCCACCCTGACATCCTTCAATATACAAGCTCAGTTCTAGCTTAACTCGGTGACAGGCTACTCTTTCTCCAGTTTCATGTGTGCCGCGAGACTTGGAGAATAGGGAATCGGGAAAGGGTAGCCTGTCACCGAATTACTCCGAATTACTTCACCACTGTGCTGCCTCTCGTCACGATGACCGCATTTGCCTCGCCACTTGGATGCATTCTCTGCGTTCCTCGGCGTCTTCTCGTCCTGGCGGTGAGTCTCCGAAGGCTCGCCGTCAGGACGCAAAGAACGCCAAGAACCTTTTGATGCACAGAGGGACATCATCGTGGGATTCAGCCTGGCTGCGTCGGGAGCTTGATGGTTCGGCACCCATGTGGGAACATTTGGTTGAATTTCTTCCCAGGATATGGCACCTGAGTTGCATTCCGCAGCTGAGACCCGCTGTACGAGAGGCTGATATGTCCATTCGACCGGTGAAGCGACTCATCAAAGCCAGACCGACACTCGAGGGGGCAGGCGTACATTTGCGCCGCGCGTTCGGTTTCGGCAGCACTTCAGACTTCGACCCGTTCCTCTTGCTGGATGACTTCCGCAATGACGTTCCGGAGGATTATCTGGCGGGTTTCCCCTGGCACCCTCACCGCGGGATCGAGACAATCACCTACGTCCTCGCGGGAACTGTCGAGCACGGCGACAGCATGGGCAACAGCGGTACGATTGGATCCGGCGATGTTCAGTGGATGACTGCCGGAAGGGGGATCATCCACCAGGAGATGCCGAAGGGGGACCGGGCCGGACGAATGCATGGATTTCAGCTGTGGGCGAACCTTCCTTCGTCACTCAAAATGATGGAGCCGCGTTACCAGGAGGTGAAAGCGGCCGACATCCCGGAGGTCAAGGACGACGACGGCACGCACGTTCGAGTCGTTTGCGGGACCTTCTGGGGTGTAACCGGCCCCGTGGATCAGATCGCCGCCGAACCGATTTACCTTGATGTTTCAGTATCTCCGGGCAAGAGGAAGGTTCTCCCGGTCGAAACGTCCCGCCGCGCGTTCGCATATGTCTTCGCCGGGTCGGGCAAGTTCTGCAATGCCTCGGGCCCTTTGGCGGTGCCAACCGAAGGCGTGGGGTGGGCTGAAACCGCGCCACCCACGGGGGCGGATAACCGCTCGCTCGTACTCTTTGACAGCGGTGAAAACATCACCGTGCAGGCCGGAGATGATGGGATCCGGTTCCTCTTGATTTCGGGACAACCTATCCAGGAGCCCGTGGCATGGTATGGACCCATCGTGATGAATACGCAGGAACAACTCCGGCAGGCGTTCGAGGAACTCGAGCGGGGGACATTCCTGAAGCCGCGCTGATGTGCAACCTGCGGCATCAGAGAGTCCAGGATAACTGCTCCGACTTCGATTGCGGGACCCCGGACACGTTCCGCCTCTCAGCTATCCTTCTGCTTCAAGCGCTCCAACCGGGAGAGCAACTTGTCTTTGCGCCCCGCCGACCGTCGCGAAGCGGCATATCGTTCCAGCGTTTTCTCCTCGGCCGACGATTTGCCCTCTCTACGTTGGATTGATGCGAGCTGCTCGTAATACCAGCGAGGGACATCGCGTCCCTCCTTTTTCCCCTTCTCCTCGATGAGATCGATCAGCATGGTGAGCAGGTCGGCGGCTTCTCGCAACCGTCCTTGTCGCTTCAATTCCCGGACTTCGTCACTATACAGGGGCTTTCCCGTAAACGGATCGCCGATGTTGCGCTTTGAATGGGTCGACGAGTCAGAATCTTCGCGGGAAAAGAGTGAGACGCGCGGGCCTCTTCCTAGAAGAAACATCCCAATCAGCAGCGCAATCGGTCCAAACAGCAAGCTGATGGCGAGCCACTGGTAAGTGTGCAGTCTCCGTATCAGTCCGTTCACGAAGGAAAGGAGAGCGCAGGCCAGCCACAGAACGGTACAGAGCAGATAGAATTCTTTTGTTGAAACGAAGGTGTCCATCTCGACGTGCGCTGCTTTGCCGCGCGAAGAAGTTTGCGGATCGCCGGCATCTCACAGCCTCCGCAAATCGCTCAGGAATAAAATCACATTCTGGTACAGTGGGGATTCGTGTGCGGAGGGGATCAGACCCCCCGGTCGCGGCC
>DASQID010000629.1:0-9414 GCA_035631775.1 Acidobacteriota bacterium | reverse complement strand
ATTTTCCTGGGCCGGGAAATTGCGCAGCATCGCGACTACAGTGAGGACACGGCAATCCGGATTGACCAGGAGGTAAAGCGGATAGTCGAGGAAGGTTATAACCGCGCCTGGACCACCCTCGAGAACAACAGGGAAACCCTGATCCGCCTTGCCGAAGCCCTTCTGGAATTCGAAACGCTGGACAGCTGGGAAATCGAGGCGATCGTCAAGGGGCAGCCGCTGGTCCGGCCCAAGGCCGCTGCTACCGATGCCGATTCCGAGGGACGTTCCGTGAAGGAAAAAGTGCCCGGCCACTCCCCGCTTCCTCAGCTCATCAACCCCAAGGGCAAGCCGGCACCCGCCTGATCGGATTGACGACCGACGATTGACGGTTGACGATTTTTGCGGGCAGGTTCTGCCCAATCGTCAATCGTTGATCGTCAATATGCTTCAGCCGAACCGCAGACACCACACACTCCAGCTTCCGGGCCACACTCTCGAGCTTGGTTCCCGTACGCTTGTTATGGGAATTCTCAACGTGACACCCGATTCCTTTTCGGACGGAGGCCGCTTCCTCGCGGCGCCCGCGGCTGTCGAGCGGGCATGGGAAATAGCCGAGGAAGGGGCCGACATTCTGGACATTGGCGGGGAATCCACGCGCCCCGGCTCCACGGGCATCCCGGTCGAGGCGGAACTGCGCCGCGTGACCCCTGTTCTGGATGCGCTGGCAGGGAAGTATCCGCTGCCGATATCGATCGACACTTCAAAGGCGGAGGTGGCGTGTGCCGCCTTAAGGCGGGGAGCGTCTCTGATTAATGATGTATCCTCGCTCAACGAAAATCCGCGTCTCGGCGAGGAGGCTGCGCGCTCCGGGGCCGGAATCATACTCATGAACATGAGAGGAGAGCCTGCCAGCATGCAGCGGATGCCGCCGAGTCCCGACATCCTTGCGGAACTAGCGCGATGGGCGCAGGAAGCGGTTGCGCGGGCTCAAAACTGTGGTGTATCCTCGGAGAGGATTATCCTGGATCCGGGCATTGGTTTTGGCAAGACAGCAAACCAAAACCTGGAGATACTCCGGAACTTGAATCTGTTGTCCGCCACGGGTTTTCCCCTCCTGGTGGGGACTTCGCGAAAATCATTCATCGGAGCCATCATAAAAAGACCTGCCGGAGGGCATATTTCGGGAACCGCAGCCACCGTAGCTGCATCTATCATTTTTGGTGCACACATTGTCCGCGTGCACGACGTCGCGGCAATGCGTGAGGTCGCGGATATGACGGATGCCATCATCAGCGAAAGGCCGGCGGAGTGAGCCCCTACCTCGATTTCATCCTGGATCTGTACAGATTCCTGCCATTTACCATCCGGGACGTGATCGACATTGCCATAGTCGCCTACATAATTTACCGGTTCCTGCTCTTAATGCGCGGAACGCGCGGTGCCCAGATGACCTGGGGCATCGTCGTGCTGCTCTTATTCTACTGGGTCACGCGCAACTACCGGCTCACTGCGGTGCAGTGGCTACTCTCGAATCTTCTGACCTACATCGTGTTCGGGGTCATCGTTCTTTACCAGAACGAAATCCGGCGAGGCCTGGCCAATATCGGCAAGACGCCCATGCTGGGCCGGTACCGCCACCGGCCCACACACGAAGGCTTCGAGGAGATCATCCTTGCCGCCACCACACTGGCCTCCAAAAAAATCGGAGCCCTGATCGTGGTGGAAAAGGATATTGGCCTGCGGAACTACGCGGAAAGTGGTATCGCCCTGGATGCCGTGTTGACCTACGATCTGTTGGTCACGATCTTCAGCCCGAACACGCCGCTCCACGACGGCGCCGTCATAGTGCAGAGAAACCGCATCATCGCTGCAGGGTGCTTTCTCCCGCTCACCCTCGATCCTCATCTGAGCAAGGAACTCGGCACGCGCCACCGGGCTGCGATAGGCATCACTGAGGAAACGGATGCTATCACCATCATCGTGTCTGAAGAGACCGGCATCATATCGTCGGCGATGGGAGGCAAGATTACACGTAACCTGGACGGCACCGGCCTGCGTTCGGTGTTGGGGGCTGCCATGGAAACCCGCGCCAATCAGGTCGCCCAGCCCGTGAAGGAACACCAGGAAGCGCTATGAGGATATTCAGGGAGTTCATCCTCGAAAACTGGGCTCTGAAGCTCACCTCCATTCTCTTCGCATGGATCCTGTGGCTTTTCGTGCGCGGCGAGCCGGGCGCCGAGCGGGTCATTACAGTGCCGCTGGAGGTCCGGATATCCCGGGATATGGAGATCACCAACGAACGCCCGACATCAGTGGACATCACGGTCCGGGGGACCATCTCCAATGCCTGGTTTGGGCCATCGATTCCCACGTGCGATATTGATCTGCAGGGATACAGGGAAGGCGAGCATGTGGTTCCCCTTCTGCCCGAGAACGTGCGCCTGCCCCGGGCTTCGGGACTGGAGGTTCTCAAGATCAACCCCGCACGCATTACGCTCATGCTCGAGAGAACCATCTCCAAAGAGGTCCCCGTTGCGGTTCCCACAAGAGGTGAGCCAGCATCCGGGTATGAAATCTACGGCAGATCGGCACTTCCCGGCATGATTCTCATCACCGGCCCCCGTTCTCACGTGGAGCACATCCAGAACATTTCGACGGAGCCGATCTCGATAACCGGGCAGAAACTGCCGATACGCATGTTCGCGAACCTCGATATCCGTGACAACCTGGTCCGGACGACACCGGTTGGCCCCATCGAGGTGCAGGTGATTTTGGGTGCGCACCGCAGGCTGACTCTCATCCCCAGGATCCCGATTCAAGTCGACGACAGCAGGTACGCAACGATACCTCAGAGAATCTCGGTCAATGTCCTGGTGCCCGTCACATTCAAAGGGAACCTCTCGGCAAGTGACCTCAGCGCCACCGTGACGACCAGCAATCTCCAGGAATCCAGCCTGCCGGCGCGTGTAAAGCCTGAGGTCAGGTTTGTCGCAGAGGCCGATCCTGCAATCATCATCAAGGACGTCGAGCCCGCGGAAGTCATCGTACGAAAGAAATAGTTCAAAGTTCGCGGTTCGCAGTTCACGAAGTTAGACTTGTCCCTGAACTGCGCGCGATTTGAATTCCAAGTATGGGATACGGTATCTTTTGATGCGTTTGTAATTAAGTGATTAGAACCAACACGAGTTCTCGGGTAGGGGTGATGAAAAGAGTAATGATGCTCGTCGCGCTTGATCTGATGCTGCTGGGATTTCCCCTTTTGATTCCGGCTCCTGTCGCGGCACAGAGTTGCGAACAGTGCCTGGGAGGGTGGCTGGACGCTCCGGTAAAGATCGAGGTTTTTTCGGATTTCGAGTGCCCCGCGTGTCGGGTGTTTTTTCTGGACACGGTAAAATATGTTCTCGTGGACTATGCCAATATCGACAAGGTCTGCGTGATCTATCGTGAGTTTCCCCTGGCAATCCACAAGTATTCGCACGATGCAGCACGCTACTCCCTTGCCGCCCAGAAACTGGGAAGGCAGCAGTGGCTCTCGGTGGTTGAATCCATGTATACCAACCAGGAAGTGTGGGCGAAGGACGGCAGCGTGCAGGCCTTCGTGGCCAGGGCGCTGTCGCCGGAGGATTTTCAGCGAGTTTTGAAACTGAAAGATGATCCGTCGATCGAGCAGACTATCGCGCGGGATATCGCTCTCGGTCAGAAGCGCGAAGTGCAGTCCACTCCCACATTCTTCATCACTTACCTGAACAAGGAGCAGAAGGTGGTCGGGGGGTTGCCCTATCCGGTCCTGAGGCAATTTTTCGATAAGATCGTCAAATAGATGGCGAACATTTTCCGGATGCTTCACTGGGCGTGCCGCGTAATCCTCGCGGGCATATTTCTGTACAGCGGATACGTCAAGCTCCAATCCCCGCTTCAGTTCGCGGCAGCCATAACCGGCTATAAGCTGGTGCCCGACTCGCTCGTCTTCCCGCTGGCGACTTATCTGCCCTGGTTGGAAATTGCTCTGGGAGTGCTTCTGCTGTCGGGATGGAAGGTGCGCTATGTCGCGCTGGGTGCTTCGGCGCTTCTGCTGGGTTTTATCGCAATCTTGACCACAACCTATCTGAGAGGGATCGACGCCGACTGCGGCTGTTTCGGCTTCGGAGACAAGATCTCGCCCAAGACGATCGCCCGGGACATGTTGATACTGCTTCCTGCCATATACCTTGCCGTTGAATTCCGCCTCAGAAAACCTGCAACGAACCCTCCAGAATAAAATATTTCCGTGCAATTCTCATAATTCGTGGCAGATTTAGGCCATGACACCCAAAGAGGATATTCCGAGTCTCCGTCAGCGGCTGGCTGATTTTTCCGCCCAGTTCGAAGAGACTCTCCGCCCGGGGGTCCCAAAGCGTAGACCGCCAGGTGGAGGCAGCGTCTCGGATCTGGTGCAGGGCCTGCGCGATCTCTTCACGCAGGGCGTTACCCGCGAAGGAATGCGCGATTTGATACGGCGCGACGCAAGGGAAACTTTCGACTTCTACACCCGCGGGATTGACTTCAAATCCTTCCAGCCGCTGCCGTGGTTCAAGCGTTATCCGGCCATAGCCTGGAGGCTGTTCGTCGCCCTGGCCTACAAGCTCAGCCCGCCGCGGCGAATCGCCTTTGCCGTCGCTTACATCCTCGGACTCGTGGGATGGATTCAACTCGTCCTTTATATCACCCGCTGGGGTCCGCCCAGCGAGGACTCCGGGGCTCTCTGGCTGTTTCTCTCGTTCGGAATTATCTTCCTGCTGCTCCTCATGGAGCTTCGCGACAAGCTTGACCTGAAAGGGGACCTCGAGATTGCCCGCGAAATACAATTCGGCCTGGTGCCGCAAGGTCCGTTTCAACACAACGGAACCAGCATCCATTGCTATATGCGTCCAGCAAACACTGTTGGTGGAGACTATTACGACATCATGCAGCTGACGGAGACTCGAGTGGGGATTGTAGTTGGGGATGTCGCCGGCAAGGGGATGCCTGCGGCTCTCATGATGGCTCTGCTGCAAGGCAGCCTGCGTACCCTCATCACGGCCGGACATCGGGGCGCGGAGTTGATGACAAAACTCAATGAATATCTTTGCGCCAACATTCCCGAAAACAAACTTGTAACGCTTTTCTACGGTGAGCTGGATACAAAAGCGGGAGAACTTCGCTACGTCAACGCCGGACACAACGCCCCCGTATTGATTCGCGGCGGTTTAAATCTCGAGCGGCTGCCGGCGACATCCCTGGTGATGGGGATCGATCGGAACACTCCCTTCGAGGAAAGACAAGTGGAGCTACGATCAGGGGATCGGTTGCTCCTCTTTACGGACGGAGTTACGGAAGCCTTCAATCTGAAGGACGAGGAATATGGCGAAGCTCGGCTGACCGACTTTCTTCAGAGGAACGCGGCGCTCTCTTCCGATGAATTGATCAAGGCGATTGTGGGCGACGTGCTGAAATTCTGCGGGGCGGCCCGGCCGGGCGACGACATGACGCTGATGGCCATTACCAGATGAAAATTGCGAAATGCAAATTGCAGATTGCGAATTGAAAAAACGGGCAAGGGATCTCGAATCCGGAAGGTCGGGGAGATCTGTCCGGCCTGCGCGCAAATAGGAGCGGTTCGGACTGCAAATTGCGAATTGAAAGAGCGCGTTCGAGCCCGAGATCCGGCATCCGGAACCAGCTGAGCGATGTCCTCACGGATTGCGCCAGCAATCAAGAATTGCCACGAACTACTCGAGCTTCTCGAAATAGTCTATCCTAACGACTCCTTCAATCCGCAATTCGCAATCTATTTGAGTATTTGTTCGAAGAATGCCAGGGCGCGAGGATCCTGCGACTGTCCCAGCCAGAAGATCGCCTGCTTCCTCACCGCCGGATTTCTGTTCGACTTGGCCACCTGAATCAACTTGGGAACGCCTTCATCTTTTGGCAGCTGACTCAGCGCGAAGACCGCCTTTTTCTTCACCTCTGTCTCCGGGTCGTTCTCTATCGCATCGGTGATCGCATCCTCCGCCTTCTTCCCTGCCTTCTGGGACAGCCAGAAAATTGCCTGGCTGCGCACATGTGCGCTGGCATCTCCTCGTGCGGTTTCAATCATGGTGCTCAAGGCGTCGGGCTCCTTTGACACGGACAAGGCAAATATGACCTTCTCGCGCACTCGGTCACTCGGATCTTCCTTGACCATGCGGCGCAGGATTTCATATCCCCGCCGCCCGCGCGCGGCACCGAGCCAGAATGATGTCCGTTCGCGCAGCGCCTCGGGCTGTGCCGCGGCAGTAAACTGCTCCAGCATGCTGTCCGCCAGCGCATCCTTATGGAAAGCAATAGCTGCGACCGCTGCGTCGCTCAGCTTGTGTTCGCTCTGCCGATCGCCGTTTCCGGACTTCGCATAAGAGGCAAGCAGCGTGATACTTTCCTGCGGATTCACGCTGGTCAGGCGGTAGAAAGGGAGCCCGCCCGCGTCCAGTTCACAATCTTCGCTGAAGGTGCGGATCTTTTGCACCTGTCCATGCTCGACACGGAAGAGGACCAGCAGGGAGCCGCTCTCTTCCAGTTTTACCGGGCTGTTCTCCGTCGACCGGCCCCTCCCCGGACTGTTGCCTTCGAGCCTGCACCCGCCGCAGCAGCCATCGCCGCAGCACATCCAGTGCTCTCCTGCAACCGCGGACACCGCGTAGCCAATCCAGGCCGGAGTGGCTTGTCCGGAAACCAGCGCGCGAAACTCGCGCTCGAGCCCGCCCGCGGCGGAGCGATCAGTCACCTGAGCGTTTGTAACCCTCGGTTGCTGCGCATATCCGAGACCGCAGTAAATCAACCCAAGGACAAGAAGACCCATCCGTTTTGCTGGCTTCATGGTAACCCCCGGATAATTGGGATTTAGGATTGACGATTTACGATTTAAAGCAGGCCGGGACTTCAATCGTCAATCGTTACTCGTGTCCCGCACCCTCACTCCGACGCAGCTCTACTTGTTAAGAATCTCCATCAGATAGTCGGTCGCTTCCTTCGATCCCATGACGGAGAGCTTGCTCACAATTTCCTTCCTCATGGCGGGATCGGTCTCTTTTTTCGCCATTGCGATCAAAGCCTTTGCGTTCCCCTGGACAAAAAGACCCTGGATAACCGCCTTGCGTACCGAAGGATCTTTGTCGCTCTCGTACATGGACACCAGAGCGTCCGCAGTCTTGGCCGAGCCCATGACTCCCAACATATGGATCGCGGACATGCGTAGTTTCGGGTCCTTCTCGTTTCGGGACAGCTCGATGATTTTATCCGCGGCTCCACCCACCATGAGGGAGTGGATGATGGTCTCCTTCACTTCGGCCGACGCTTCGATCTGATACAGTTCCGAGAGCGCATCATTGACGCCAAGCACGCCCAGCTGATGAATGGCTTCGCGCCTTAGTTCGGGGACTTTCTCGCCTTTGGCCGCGGCGAGCAGCCTGTCTTTGTCTCCGCCGACCATGAAGCTGTGGAGGATCTGGCGCTTGACGTTGTTGTCGGTCGATGAAGCATAGATGTCCGACAGTACCTGCTTGCTATCCTTGCCTCCAAACAGCCCAAGGAAGTTCAACGCCTTCATCTGCATATCCGGGTTTGCATCGCCCTTTGCGATCTGAGTCAGCAACTGCCTTGACTGAGGAGAGCCGCTCTGCGCCAGCACGAAGAGAGCTCGTTCCCTGAGTTTTGGAGATTGATTGCTCTTGAGGAATTTTTCGAGCAGGGGCATGGCACGTTCCGGATCTGTGTTCTGCAAGCTGTTGAGCGCCATCAGTTTCAATTCTTCGTCCCCTTCGCTCTCCGGGGCGACGGGTTGTCCCGAAGCCTGGCGGACCTCGAGTTCGAGGGCCTTTGCGTCATTCAACCAACGGCTGCCGGGGAACTCTTTTCGGAGCCTCGCGACGGTTGCGAGCGCTTCGGTGCGTTGGCCCTGTTTGCTTTGGGCGTAGGCCATCCAGTACAGGGCGCCGTCGGTGCGTGCACCCTTCAGCTTCACGACCTCGTTGAAGTTTTCCACCGCCATGTCCCAGTGCCGCTCATCGAGCGCCTTGGTCCCCTTCTGGTAGAACTCCTCTGCCCTTGAATCCTGCTCGCTGGATACGCTCCATGAGGTGCCGGCGGGAAGATAGGACTGCTCGGCTCTTATTGCCTGCGACCTGGTTTGTCCACACAACAACAGCAACGATGCACCGCAGATCAAGATCGTCCGTTTGATCGATGTCATCTTTTCACCACTCCAAATATGCAACTGTTATCAATGAATGCCTGATTCCTGGTCCCCGATCCCTGACCCCCGACCCCTGGCTGCTGCTTCAAGAAGTTCTCCGTGCCAGTTCGCGCGCCTCTTCGGCCTGCTTTCGCCGCATGCTCGATCCAATGATGCGGAGCTTGAAAACGACTCCCTGGGCATCAATGCGCTGCCGCAGCTCCCCCAACTCCGTGCCGGAAACCTGCGTCGGGCTGTTGGCGACCTCGAGCAGGATTCGCTCCAGATCGTCCAGGACGCTGGCCACGCCGGCTTCCCCGCTCTTGAGCGCGCTCTGGCGGTAAATCCTGTTTTCCGCGAGCAGTTCCTGAGCCCAAGCCCTGTCGGCTGAAATATCGATCTTGCCGTCGAGTGCCATATTGGAGAGATCGAGCAGGATCATCTGGGAGCGCTCGAGGTGATCGGCCACAGAGGCAAGCAGGACGCGCTCTCTGATCTGGGCCCGAGCGGTCTTGGAAGTCTGTCCAGGCACGGTATCTTCGACGACTTCAGGTGGCCGTTGCTGCCAGAGTCGTCCCGTGATGAATGCGCCGACGACAAGCACCGCCATGGCACCGGCCCACGCCAGATATCGCGGACGCAGGAGGGACGGCCAGCGAAAACAGGAACGCTCCCGAAGCTGTGGTTGCAGGCGCCTCCACACCTCGCCTCCGTAGTCCGAGGAGCGCTGCGGCACCGGAAGGGCGTCTATGGCTAGAAGGACGCGCTTCAATTCCTGGAATTCCGAGCGGCATGATTCGCAGGAGGCCAGATGCTCCTCGATGGAGGCTTCGTCCTGCGCCTCGCCGTAGTAATAAAGAATCAGGTGTTCCTCGATCAGATGTTTCATTCTGCCAGACTCGCGATTGGGGCCAGCGCGCGACGCATTTTTCGCACCGCGCGGAATATACTGTGTTTTGCCGCGTTGGAACGAAGGCCCAGCGTCCCCGCAATTTCTTCGATGGACATGCCATCGAAATGACGCAGCACGAAGGCGGCCTTCTCCACGGGGCTCAATTCCCCGAGCGCGGCCTTGACCCGATCCCGAACCTCCATCCGGAGGATCATGCGGTCCGGGTTCGAACCCGGGATGTTCTTCATGCTCGTGCCCCCTTCAAACTCCGGTTCGACGTTTTCATTCAGTTCCTCATGCGGCCGGCGCCTCCGCA
>DASQID010000628.1:0-3778 GCA_035631775.1 Acidobacteriota bacterium | reverse complement strand
TGTGAGTGTCCATGCCGACAAGATAACCGAGTTCCTGGCCGGCTGCCTTCCAGCTTGCACTGTAGATCCCGTATGGGCTTCCTTCTTCACTGCTTCCGGGACCTCGTCAACGACAAAACCCGGCGGCAGGCTGAGCTTTACGTCGTCTTTTCGTTGCCCTGCTGATGGTCGCCGGTTCACTTGACCCGGTCAGTTCGACTGAGGAAATGAGTGATGATTTCTGGGGACTCCGTTCGGGAACGCCAAAGGTCGTTGGGCCGGATCAGGGCCCCCTTCGTAGAACCTTCTCGATTTCCTGCTCGAGAATCTTCTCGTCTCCTGTTCGGTACCCAGTCTGCTTGAGAATCACCGCACCTTGGGCGTCCAACAGGTAATGCGTCGGCGTCGCTTTTATATCGTAGTTCTTTTGCAGAGATCCGAGCCTGGCACCAATCAGGACAGGGAACGTGTAGTGATGGGTTGCCTGCCAATCGGCAACCGTCGAGTCTTGATCGGAGTAGATGTCTATAGCCACCATTGAAAACCCCTTGTCCCTGTATTTGTCATAGACCTTCTGAAGGTAGGGCATTTCGCCGTTACAGTAGCTGCAGGTTGGAAAAAAGAATGTAACCAGCGTCGCTTTGTTCAGGAAATCCTGCAAAGCCTTGCGTTCGCCGTTGAGGGTCTTGTACACGAAAGGCTTGAAGCCGTCCTTTGCCAGGACCTGGGACTGCGGCTGCGGCATAATCAGTAGCAGGAAACAGAAGGTACGCAGGCATGCGCTCGCAAGTTTACCAAATTGCATTTCTTCTCCCTTCCAACTCAACCGAATCATCTCATTCGCGACGCCCAAGGCGTGTCGAATGATGAATGAGACGCATAAAAAAAGTATCAGCTCGGGCTCCGCATGTGAATAGAGACTGATAGGGACAGGCACCAACCCTGGAGCTCTGACTTTCGACCGTAGAAGCTATGTTCCGCACGCCGTGTTTGCCATAGCACCTATGATCTCCGTTTCGAATTGATTGTTACTACCCGATCATCGATTCCTCGTAAAACGTTCGTGCTATTTGGTCTTTGAGCGAGCCGCCCTTTCGCTGGACATTCCGGCGCAGTAATTGCTCTGCATTCATATCCGCCGTTCGCTCGGGTGCGTTTAGGCGGCTCCAATGGCAGATCCAATACAAAGGAGTTCGGCCCATGAGGAGTGTGATAAGTCCTCTATTGCTTGCATCGTCAGTCGCGCTTCTGACCCTGGCGATTCCCACGCAGAGTTGGGCGCAGGGTTGAATCGTCGCGCGATCTAGCGTGCCCGTGATTGGCCCGCAAGGAAGCCCGTACATGCAAAGGAAACACTGGGAAGTGGACATCGGATTTCGCTACCAGAGATCCGACCGGCATTTTGTCGGAATCCAGGAGCAACCCCAACGGTTGGCCCAGGGCAGTGAGGTTATCAACTGGATCTACCTGCCGGACTTTTCGGTGTCCTACGCACCTACCGACCGCACAACGCTGAGCTTCAGTCTGCCGCTCATGTTTGCTGACCGTTCGCAGCCGATTCGTGGTTTAGACGGTTCTGTTGTCAGCAGGTACACCACCCATAGCAGGGGAATTGCCGACTCGAGCTTCATGGTTCGAAGATGGATGCTGCACACGGAGACTAACAGCACCCAAAATTTCTCATTGGGCGTAGGCGTGCAGTTTCCGACGGGAAATGACGCCGTCACAGACGTGTTTCACACCAGCCTCACCAATACCACTGTCCACACGATCGACCAGTCCATCATGCCCGGCGACGGCAAGTTCGGGATGATCGTGGAACTCCAGTCGTTCAAGCAGGTGTGGAGGACCACGCTCACCGCGGCGGCCAGCTACCTGATAAACCCCGCCAACACGAATGGTGTGCCCACAGCGCGTGGGCAAGCCGAGTCGATTTTCTCCGTACACGATCTCTACCTGCTGCGCCTGGGTGCGGCAATGCCGGTACTAAATCCGAAGTATGGGCTGGCACTCAGCCTGGCGGGGCGGATGGAGGGGGTTCCGGTTCATGACCTGATCGGGGGAAGCGACGGATTCCGCCGGCCCGGGTACGCCATCAGCATCGAGCCAGGGCTGATATTCGCTTGGAGAAACTACGTATTCAACATGAGCGTGCCTGTCGCTCTCAAGCGCAACCGCCTGCGTAGCGTTCCGGATGTTGCCGACAATACCTTCGGCGACGCCGCCTTCGCGGATTATTTCTGGATGTTCGGCCTGTCGCGCAGATTCTAGCCTAGGGGGGATGTCCGGGAGGTGGACACGGGCGATTTTTCGTTAGATTGCGGCTGAGCCCCAGCAGAGACGCTTCGGGAACACGATCAATGCTCCCGCTGGTGGGGGGCATGAGGACGCTTGGCGGCAGGGGCAATTGTTCTCGGGGGAACTTATGCGCTTCCATCTATCTCAAAAACTGATCGGACTGTTCGTGGTGGTTTTTGCAGTCACTCTGTTATCGATGACTGCGTTTGGGCAGACCCTCAAGCAGCTCGCCAAGTTCGATCTGCCGGGTCCGGCGGGGAAGCGCTTTGACTACCTGACGATCGACGACAATGATCGCTACCTTTTGTCCGCTCACCTCGCAGCCGGGCAAACGTACGTCATTGACCTCCGGACAAACAAGGTCGTTGCGACGGTCACGGACACGCCCGGGGCTGAAGGCGTGGAATACGTGCCGGAACTCGGGAAGTTCTATACCTCGAATGCCTACGATAATACGATCGGCGTTGTCGACTTGAAGCAGATGAAGGTCGTAAAGAATCTCAAGACGGAGGCTAAACCCGACGGCAGCACCTATGCGGCGCCGTTTCACAAGCTCTACGTCTCCGACGAGAGAGGGAAGGCGGAGGCCGTAGTGGATGTGATCAAAGATGAGATCGTCAAGACGCTCCACTTTGACAGCGAAACAGGCATGCCTCAGTACGATCCGATTGCCCGAAGAGTGTATGTGAACTTGCAGGATGAGAACATCTTCGCGGTCATCGACCCCGCCACCGACCTGGTCGTGGGAAGGTACCCGGTCGGACGGTGCAAAGGGAACCACGGCATGGCTTTGGATTCCGAGCACCACCGCGCCTTCCTGTCCTGCGAGGGGAATGACTTGATGACGGTGTTCGATTTAGACAAGCACGAGCCCGTGGCGTTCCTGCCGCTGGCCAGCGGGCCGGACGTCATCAGGTTTGATCCGGGCCTCGGACGCATCTATGCGGCCTGCTACAGCGGTGCTATTTCCGTATTCCACGAGGACGACCCGGACCATTACCGCAAGCTTGAAGACTTTCGCGTTCAGCACGCCGTTCACAGCCTCGCGATAGATCCGCAGACGCACCGCGTCTATACGCCTGAGCAGGAAGAGAACGGCAAGCCGGTTGCGAGGATGATCGTCTACGAGGCAATTACCAGCCATCCGTAGCCGAGAGACCGATTCGCACCCCGTTACTTCCGGAATGTCCAACGCAGCTTAACCGCAAACAGTTCGCTGTCCGGAGCCAGGGAGAGGTCGTCGGGCCTGAGGTTGAGCTTCTCCCATGCGCGATTCCAAACCACGAACAGGTCGTTGCCTGGCTTTATCGTCCATCGCAGCCGGAGGTTGTTACCGACGTTTTGCGACACCGTGTCGTATTGCAGAAAGCTTGTTAGCACCAGGTTCGGGCTGAAGGCATAGGCGAGGTTGAGTTGCCAGAGGCGTTGAACGAAATTCCCCTCTTTCAGCCTGCCGAAGTTCTGATCGATCGTGACTCCGGTCTGCCATCTGCCGCCGGGA
>DASQID010000627.1:0-4522 GCA_035631775.1 Acidobacteriota bacterium | reverse complement strand
TTCAGGCAAGACTGGCACCGCCAGCGGCGGCGGTCACTACGCAGTTTGGAGTACCCGGCCTCAAGGCGGCAATGGAACTCCTCGGCTATTGCGGGGGCTATCCCCGGTTGCCACTGCTCCCACTTTCGCCAGAACAACACGGATCATTGCAGACCATATTTAGAAATGCAGGCGTACTCGAAGCGGCTCCGGCTCTGCCGCAGGTCTCTGACTCATAGAATCCCGATGGGCTGTTGACTTTGGGCGTGCGGCTTCATTGAGCCGCGTCGAGCGGCCTGATGCGGAGGAATGCAACCTGATGGTGCAGAGAAGATAATGAGACTGCGGTCGCTTCCCGGTTACTCCGCGCTCTACCTCGATTATGTGGAAGGGAATCCCTCCGTGCGCCAATTCCTCCCCTGTCGCCCGGATCGTGAGGCGCTCTTCTCTCATGTGAAGCAGGCGCGAAGTGACCTGCCACGGGACGAACTCTGTGGAATGATGAAGATTGAGGCCGAGGCGCTTCATGCCGGCGGGCGCGTTTTTGAAAATATCCACAAGTTGAATGATCCCGGCAGTGTGGCCGTCGTAACCACCCTGCGGCCGCATCTTCTTGGGGGCCCGCTGTCCACGCTCTTGCGCTGTTTGACTGCCGTCAAGGTCGCTGCCGAGTTGAGCGAGAACGGTCACACGGCTATACCTGTTGCGTGGATCCGGCCACCTGACGTGCAGAGCCATTCCGAACTCCCGCTGGTTTTCCTGGACGCGGAATCAACACTGGTGCGGCTGGCTCCCGACGAATCCGAGTTGGATCCGCTGGCAGGGCTCCTTCAGCGGATCCTCAACATCAACCCTGCCGGCTGGGACGCTGAGACCGTAGAGGAACTCCGGGACTGCTGCCGGCGCGACGCGAGCCGGGGTACGGCATCGACTGCGTTTCTGGCGCGGGTCATGGGTGAGTGGGGACTGGTGATCCTCGATTTCCGGGAGGGAAAACTCCGAATCCCCGGTTCGGAAGCGATCGCTGACATCAGCGACTCCGAAGTGGGGAGCGACATGGCACGAAGGCTGGCGGAAGCCGGATATGACGCCGAAGAAGGCGTGATTATCGGAGAGAATGTGATTCAGAGCTCCGTGCTGCCGTTGGCTGCCCGGATCGTCGGTAGCTCCGATCTGCCGGCTGCCGCAGTCGCGCGGCCAGTTCTCCAGAAAACCGGGCATACGCCGCCACTCCTCTGGCCGCGCCTGAACGCGACGGTTATGGATGCGCGAATGCGGAAAATCTGCGAACGGTACAACGTCAGTATTGAGGATTTGTTTGCCGGCAGAACTGAGGTGATGCGAAAAACCGGCCTGAAGGATCTCGATGAAAAGGGTCTCGCCCGCTTCGATGAACTCATGACTACGATGGAGTCGAGGATCCGTGAAGCGGCAGCACTGGCGACGGAACAGCAATTGCGGCAGGAGGTCACTTTTTCCCACGAAAAGATATCCTATCAGCTGGGCAAGCTACGTGAGCGCTACGTGTCGGCCAGCCGCCTGCGGCGCGAGACTGCGCAGCGTCACCTCGACCGCGCCTGCAACACGCTTGCTCCCGCCTTACGGCCGCAAGAGTGCGAGCTGTCCGCCCTTTACTTTGTGCTTCGTTATTCCCATGCAATCCTCCGGCTGATTTACGATAAGATGGATATCTGGAATCATGATCATCAGGTCATAGACGTGGACTGACTATGCGGCTCGACATCATTGCCTTTGGAGCGCATCCCGACGACGTGGAGCTCTTCGCGGGAGGCACCCTCGCCAAAATGGCTGCGCTCGGTCATGCAACCGGGATTGTGGATATGTCTGGAGGGGAGAAGGGCACCCGCGGCAGCAGGGCACAGCGTGCCCGGGAAGCCAAAGAGGCGGCACGCATTCTCGGTGTTCGGATTCGAGAGAATCTCGGACTCCCCGACGGACAGGTCGAGTCAACCCCGCGCGCCAGGCTTAAGGTAATCCGTGTCCTGCGCAATTACAGGCCACTCGTTGTACTCACTCACCACTGGGACGACAGGCACCCGGACCACGTAAATACCAGTCGACTTGTAATGGAAGCCGCCCATCATGCCGGGCTGGCAAAAATAAAGACAGGTCAGGAACGGTTTCGGCCCGGCGCTATCCTCTATTTTAAGCTGCCGACTGGATGTTTCCCGAGTCTCATCGTGGATGTGAGCGAGTTCTGCGAGCCGCGCACGCGTGCAATTCAAGCGTATCGTTCGCAATTATTCGATCCGGGCAGCCGCGAACCGGCCACGTACCTGAGCCAGCCCGACTTCCTGACCCATGTGGAGAATGTTCACGCATTCTACGGTACCCTCATCGGCAAGAGGCTGGGGGAAGGCTTTTATGCAAAGGGAATTCCCGAGATTCCCGATCTCGTGGAATTCTTCAAAGGCCAAAGTTCAAGTCGTTTCCGATAGTCGTTGCCGCGTTTAAAAGCTACCGCAACGACGACAGGGCACCAGAATCCTGAGCGCGCTCAAACACAGTTGGATCGGTAGCTCGACCTCGAAATCCTCCTTCTCCTCTGCTGGTCCGGCATCGAGGATAAATGATGTGTTCTTGACCGGACTCTGGGAGGTTATAATCAACACCGTTTTTGAACGGTAAGGGAGTTCGATGTTCCGCGAACACGCGAAGCTGTTTTCAATGCTCCAGTTTCTGACAGACATCCTTCTGACGGTGGCGGTCTTTCCGCTCGCCTACCTGACACGCATTCATCTCGAACCCGCGGTTCCCTCGGGATTGCAGCGACTCCTGAATCCGTCGCTGCTTCCTCTCATGAGCTACTCCTGGAGGATAGCGCTGTCGATTGTGTGGTGGGCAGGGGTGGCTTCCTCACTTGGTTTGTACAGAATCTCGATCCGTCGCTCCGACTGGGAAAAGGTGAGGATTGTCATAGAAAGCTCGATTCTCCTAGGATTGTTCCTGGGTTTCCTTTCCTTCGCCTTGAAATTGGATTTGAGTCGCCCACTGATTGCCCTCTTCGTGTGTTACCAGGCAGTCGCCTTGTCCCTCGCCAGATTTGTGGTGGCTATTCATGCCAGGAGGAGGTCTCGAGCCGGAGGCATTGCCGGCCGAAGGAATATCGTGATTGTGGGCAACCACGCCAAGGCGAGAGAAATGGGCGAATTGGTTTCGAGGTATTCTGACTGGGGCCTGAGGATATTGGGTTACGTGGAAGCCGGCAACGGGCAATCTGCGGACCGCGGGGGCCAGATTTTGGGCTCCATTTCCGACTTGCCGGTCATAGTTGAAAACAATGTCGTTGACGAGATCATCTTCGTGGGCAGCTCTCCGAGAGACCTCGAATGCCTTGACGAGGTGCTTGCTATTTGCAAGGAGCAGGGGATCAATACGCGCGTGGCAGCGGATATCTTTCCGGCCAAGATTTCGAAGGTCTCCATGGAGTTCGTCGAGAACATACCCGTCATCAGCTTCAGCACCACGCCCGATCACGCGTTTTCGTTGTTCATCAAGCGCATCATGGACGTGACCATTGCGGCATTCCTGCTCGTTTTACTGACGCCCCTGATGCTGCTGGTGGGCCTGCTCATAAAGCTGACCTCCAGAGGACCCATCATCTATCGCCAGGTGCGCTGCGGCCTGTATGGACGAAGGTTTGTGCTCTATAAGTTGCGCAGCATGCGCGAGGGTGCCGAGGACATACTCTGGGAGATAAAGCATCTCAATGAAATGGATGGCCCCGTATTCAAAATGCGCAACGATCCTCGGGTCACCCCGCTGGGTCGAATTCTGCGCAAGACTTCCCTCGACGAGTGGCCGCAATTCTGGAATGTTATCAAGGGTGACATGAGTCTCGTGGGGCCTCGCGCGCCGCTGCCGGAAGAGGTGAAGGAATATACGCGCTGGCAGCGAAGGCGACTCTCGGTCAAACCTGGGATCACCTGCCTGTGGCAGGTATCCGGGAGGAACGAGATCGACTTTCACGAATGGATGAAGCTCGACCTGCACTATATAGACAACTGGTCCCTTCTTCTTGACCTCAAGATTCTCCTGCGCACTTTTCCAGTCGTCCTGCTTGGTAGAGGTGCCCGCTAGGGTTAGACAGCAGGCTGAAGGCGAAGGTCGGCAGGCAGTTCGGTTGCCCACTGCCAGCATACAAGCGGCAGCTACTCGGTTTTGACAAGACCGACGAGCTGGTCCTTGTACTGCAACTGGTATAGGCGCCAGTAGATTCCCTTGAGCTTCAGAAGTTCCTGGTGGCTGCCCGTCTCGCGAATGCGCCCGCGGTGGAGCACAATGATCCGGTCTGCATTCTGGATTGTCGACAGCCGGTGGGCGATGATGATGGAAGTTCTACCCGCCAGCAGCTTCTCGAGGGCATCGCGAATGAGAATCTCTGTGTCGGTATCTATGCTCGATGTGGCCTCATCAAGTATGAGAATCCGCGGATCGTAGGCAAGGGCGCGTGCGAAGGCAAGCAGCTGTTTTTGTCCCACCGACAGCGAAGAGCCCCGTTCCCCCACCTGGGTTTGGTAAC
>DASQID010000626.1:0-16155 GCA_035631775.1 Acidobacteriota bacterium | reverse complement strand
CGCTGCTCCTGGTCCATGTAATCGAGCTGCCCGATCCCACTCCACTAGACGCCGAAGTGCCTGATTTGGAGGCGACTGCGAAGAGGATCCTCGACAAAGCCAAACGCATTGCGCTACGCAGTAACATGAAGGTCAGCACACAAGTACTGCGAGCCCATGGAGCTGCTTTTGCTCTCCTCGATGAATTGAAACAGAGGAAGATCGAACTGGCCGTACTCGGCTATCACCACGAACGCACGATCGGCGAGATTCTCTTGGGAACCACGGCGCAACACCTCGCAAGACACGCGCCATGTCATATTCTGTTCGACATTCCCCCTCGCGGTTAGCAGTTCTTCCATTTGCTGAAGCACAGATTTCTTCGACTATGCGCAAATCTACGGGCGTCCAGCGGCCTTTTCAGGAACGAGCACCCGCAGACGTTTTCGGGCAGGCGGAATTGGGGTAATATCCACTTCTCGAGTCGCTGTGTGGATCGGGCTGGAACATCTTTCCACACGACGCTTGCCACTGAACGGGCCTGTGCCCGAGAGGAGAGTCCCTGATGTCCACGATGAGTCGGCGGGAAGTTCTGGCAATGGCAGCAGTCGGCGCCCTTTTGCGCAAGGTTGCCGGCGCACAGCAAGCAGTTCCTTCCAACATCTATCGCGATTATTCGCGTTGCCTTCCGGATTACCTACGCGACCTGGCCGAACGGGCCTATCAGTCGCGGAACCGCGCAATTTCTCTTCTGACCACGCCGGCAGCCGTCCAGGAAAGGCAGCGGTGGGTCACCGAAACCTTCTGGACCCTGGTGGGCGGGATGCCGGAGCGTACTCCCCTCAACGCCCGAACTGTGGGCACCTTTGAGAGGCCCGGGTATCGCGTCGAAAAGGTGGTCTATGAGAGTCAGCCGAATTTCCACATCTCCGGGACTCTATACATTCCCACGGTAGGGAGCCCGCCGTTTCCGGGAGTGCTTTATCAGATGGGTCATACCCTAAACGGTAAAGGAGACGCCACCTATCAACTCTGCTGCCAGACCCTGGCAGGGCTCGGCTATCTCGTGCTCGGCTTCGATCCGATGGGCCAGGGGGAACGCACTTATTATCCCGGGCCGGTGCCTTCCCACAGCCGGCTCGGTGCGGATGAGGAACATACCTTTCCCGGCCGCCAGATGCTGCTCAAGGGCATCACCAGTACCCGCCTGCAAACCTGGGATTCGGTGCGCAGCCTGGACTATCTGGCATCGCATCCCCTCGTCGATCCCAAGCGGCTGGCTTCGACCGGACAATCCGGCGGCGGTACCACGACCATGCTCCTGTCTGCGGTCGATAATCGGCTTGCGGCGGCGGTCGTGTCGTGTGGCAATACCGAAAACGTCGCCTGCGCGGACTTCATTCCGCCCGGCTCGACCGACGATGGCGAACAAAACCTGGTCGGTTCGGCACCGGTCGGTTTCGACCGCTGGGATTTGCTCTACCCGATCGCGCCCAAACCTCTGCTGGTCATGGTGAGCCAGCGCGACTTTTTCGGTACGTATTCGCCGAACTACCTGACCAGTGGGATCGAGGAATTTCGAAAACTGCAGAACGTGTACAGAACCCTCGGCCACCTCGATCGGATCGGCTGGTTCGGAACGCCGCTTCCCCATGGGTTCAGCTACGACCTTCGCATGCAGATGTACAATTGGTTCGCGCGCTGGCTGAAGGGTGAGTCAAAGCCGGTCGCCGAGGAACCCGTCGTCCAGGCAGAAGCCGAGGAGACGCTGTTTGTCTCGGCAAATGGGAGCGTTGTGCAGTCGTTTCACGGGGAGACGCCGTTCACGCTCAACCGGGCGCGAAAACTGTCGAAGACACCTGTGGACCTCGCCAAGTTGTTGAGTGTCGATCCCCCGGTGCCCGGCTTGGGCCCAGTAACTGTAGGCCACGCATCCTACCACCAGACCCTGGTCGATGCGGTGGAGTTCCCCTCCGCGCCGAAGGTGTGCGTGCCGGCCTGGCTATATCAGCCCAAGGCCTCCGACCGCTCGAAACCGCTGGTGATCGTGCTGGAGCCCGGCGGCCGGAATGCGTGGCACGAATCGGGAATTTATAATCGCATGGCGGCGGGTGGGTGTATCGTCTGCGCTCCGGACCTGCGCGGGATCGGGGATATGACTCCTGAATTCGGACGCGGAGCCGCGCGTCACGCCAGACCTCACAACAGCGAGGAGGACTACGCTTGGTCTGCCCTCGTGCTCGGAAAGCCCCTTACGGGTCAGCGGGTCACCGATATTCTAGCCGTCGTTCGGGGCCTCCGGGCGCGCCCGGAATTTGCGCAGCGGTCCGTCATACTTGCCGCACGCGGCGTGCTTACCGTACCGGCCCAGTTTGCCGCCGCCTTGGAACCGGCGATCGGCAGCCTGTATCTGGCGGATGGCTTGATTTCGTTCCGGTCCATCGTCGAGACGGAAGTGTACAACTACCCATTCGGCAACTTCGTGCCGAACCTGCTGGCCCACACCGACCTGCCGGAGTTGACCGCATCCTTTGGGCCGCGGCGTGCGACGCTCGCTGGAACGGTCGACGGAGCCGGCAACCGGCTTGCGGCCGATGCGGTATGGGCTGAATTCTCCGGGGCGACAAACATTCGGATCCTCCCCGATCCGGCGTGGAGCCCATCCGATATTCTTTCCGCGTAGGAGAGTTTTCGCAGCGAATCGCCGATGCGCTGTTTACATGTGGGTCCGGGCTTTCAGCCCGGACGCAAAGCGGATTGGAGAATGCAGACATTACCCCTGTGATTATTTGTCAGCAATGCCTTGATGTCGGCCGATTGCAGCTGTTTCTGTTACGCTTCCACGTTGAAGCCTGGACCCACATGGCAGTAAGCCACAGACAGCTCGCGGTGTTGAGACCCGGGGTGAAGCTACACTCAAAGCCCGCGCTTCCAGACGTCGTCGATTACTTCTTTTCCTGGCTTGGAGGACTGGCAGTGCCTAGGATGCCCAGTCTTGTCTGCGCAAGCCGATATGACGAGCTTGGCATCTCGATCGGATCTTTAGGCTTTGTAACACGGGAATAAAGGGAAATGGCAATGTCCCGCTGCCCGTACTGTTCCGCGATGCGTCCAAATGCATACCAAAAAGCGGAATCAGGATCGTCCAGGTTCTGCCTGTCCATGGCTTGCAGCAGTAATTCGCGGGCCTCTTGAATCTTGCCCACCTCTGCATAGACACAGCCCAGAGTATGCAGGACATTGGGTCTGTCCTGGCTCATTTGCGCGGCTTTCACGGCAGTCTCCACGTCCTCATCGTCCACCGATCCGGAAAAGAGGGCAATCCATGCCAGATTGTTCAGATCCGAGTCCTCTGATTTAGCACTCGACACGATTTTGCGGCCTAAGGAATGTGCCAGCTTGTAGTCCCCCCGCCCCTCGGCCGAGAGCATCATCATCCGCATTGCATCGGGATCTTGCGGTTTGCGAGCCAGGCGTTCACCGGCTATGCGATCGATCTCGCTCCAACGGCTCAATCCCTGCAGTGCCAGGGCTTGAGCCAGGAACAGACGCTTTGACTCGGGATTCTGTTTGGCCAGCCTGGCGGCAATGGGCAGGGCTTTTTCGTAATCGGCGGCGACGAAATAACCGCTCATCAGCGCCAGGTCGATGTTGAGCCTTTCCTGTTCGGTGGAGGCGGAATTCCGAGCGGGCTCCAGAATGGCAATTCCTTTCTTTGCCGTGGGCTTGGTTTGAACCAGTATGCTGGCTGCTGCGAGCTTCATCTGTCCCGCGTCGACGTCTTTGCCCTGAGCCCAAAAACGGGGAAATGCCGGTCCCTCGAAAGGATCGTCCCCGCCGGCAAGATGTTGAAGGTCGCGCACCCAGTCGAGCATCTGGCGGGCCGCGGCCAGATCGTTGGCGCCGAGGCGATCCAGGATCTCCAGGCCGATGGCATTCGGCTTTTCCGAGCTGTCGAGCAGTCTGAATTGTCCGTCTTCCTTTACGGCGAACATCACCATGTCTTTGGACCCGGGCATGTGGAGTGTGACGCGGTATCCGGAAGCGTCCGTCCCATCCGCAGTCGGGTTGAGCAACGGAACAACGAGATCCAGCATCACGTCCGCCGGAAATCCTGTGCGCGAGAGGACCGACCTCAGTCCTCGTACCGCGTCCAGGCTTCGATTGATTTCATCGGCATCCGTTTCGCCGAGCACCGCCCGAGCATTCCGGCTATGTACGCTCTTGAACTTGTCGAGCGTGATCCCTGGCTCCGTTATCAGCAGGAAGGCTCGTTCCACCGCCCCCTTGGCATCGTCACCGAGCTGCAATTGCTCACGCGGCCGGGCTTTTTGCAGCATGGAAGCCAAGGCCATCGTGTTGGAGGCATTGCTGCCCGAAGCGCCTGCCCGAAGCAGTTCGGCGGCCTGCGCGTACTTGCGCATGCGCATGAGAATTTCCCCCGCGCCTTTCAGCAACTCCTTGAGATCCCCATCGCTCGCGGTGCGTTTGCGAGCCTCATTCATGCCGGCCTCCGATCCGTTCAGGACGGCGGTGGCGGCGACCGTCACCGCTGAGGGATGGGGATTCAGGGTGTCGGCGTACTTCAGGGCTTCGGCGACCTCTCCCGAATAGAGCAGCGTGTAGGCGATGTTGTTCTTCAAACCGAATTCGGATAACTCATCGGGTGTCATAGTGCGGTATTCGTCGGTCGCTTCCTTGAGCTTGGCTCCCGGACCGTATCGTTCTCCCTGAGAGTTGTATTCGAGCAGGATGGCGAGATTTCCTACTATTTCCTTATCTTTTGGATCGAGCTTCTTGGCTTTCCGGAAGGCGGCCTCAGCGCCGGCATAATCGCTGCTCGGACGGAACTTGCGGCCGACGAGGTCGTATTCGAGGATGTCTGCCAGGGTTTTTTGCGATAGCGCGGATGTTGGCTCCAGTTTGACCGCAAGATAGGCTTCATCGCGCGCCGCCTGGCCCATGCCTGCTTCGAGGAGAGCCTTCGCGAACTGTAAATGATGAATGGCTTCGCGCGGGTGAAGAGCAATCAGATCCCGATACGCCTGGAATGATTCCCGTATCTTGCCTTCGCTGAACAGCGCCTTCGCAACCGGCTCGAAGTAAATCATGACAGGCTGGCCGTCCTTCAAGTCTGCGATCTTGTTCCGCATTTCTCTTGCTTCAGAAACCGAGAAGCGCCGCTTCATTGTGTCGAAACGGAAGACGGCGTGAACGACACCATCGTTCTCCAACGAGAACTCTTCCGAAAAGGCTGCCGGGCCGAGAGACATTTTCTGGTTCTTCGGCAGCGGCTTGGCGCGAAAGCCGACGGCGGGCACGATCTTGTAGCGCCATTCCCTGGCAAAGGCCGCGTGGAGTTGATAGTCCACCACACGCTTCTTTTCTTTCTTCGCTGTGGAGGCGTCAGCGGACCGGTCTTCCGTTTTCTCCCGACGCTGAAGCTCTGCCGGGAGATGGTCGAAGAGGCTTTCAAGCCTAACCGCGGCCACTGCGGTCTCCAGGTCCGTGAATCCTCGCCTTGCCGTCTTCGATTCAAGGATGAGCTGGAATTGTCGCGCAGTGTCGGTTGGATCGGACCGGTCAAGCCGATCGAGGTTATCGGCGAGGTACTCCGATTTCATGTAGTTGCCGAGTTGTTCTTTGGCCTCCTTGTTGTCCTTATCGACGTACGATTCGCGATAGCCGGACTCGAAACTTCCGTGCGGCTCGGAGATTTCGACCACGCGGGCGGGACCATTTTCCGCCAGATAGAATTCGCGATTTTCCACAAACAGGTTGTCGCCGGACAGACTGACGGGCGTCGGACGGAGCGTGCTCTCGCCCTTGCGTGCGATCAGGGCGAGTCTTCCCTGATCTGCAGAAGGAAGCTGCCCCGGCCGCGCGTACTCATCGGTGGCATCGATCCAGAGATCTGGTTCTCCCGGCACATAGACAATGGCATGGTCGAACCTGCCCATTCCGGGCAGATCGGGCGATACGTCGAGACCGAAGCCGGCATCCAATAGTGCGATGTGGGCAGGGATTCCGGCTGCCCTGAGTAAAGACACGAGCAGGACGGACTTGTCCTTGCAGTCGCCGTATTTCCGGTTCCAGGTTTCACTCGGCGAATGGGGAACAATCGCAGCTTCGCCGAACTCGATGCCGGTATATCGGACCTGCCGGTTCAATTCGTGTACGAGCGCGGCGATCTTTTCATTGCGGTCGACCATCCCCCTGAGCGCCTTGTTCACCTGAGGACGAACGTCGGTGGTCGCGATCCGTTCGTCCACGATCCTGCTGTATTCTTCCGCGACCTTTTGCCACGAGTCTCCGGTAGAAAAGGTGACATGAGGGTAGGCGGGAACATCGCTGGGCAGATATGCAGGCACGTCATCCCACGCCTCGAGTAGACCGGCCTCGAAGACGAGTTGTACTCTGCCATCCCGCTCGGTGCGCTGCGGTTTCAAGTCAGGCAGCAGCTGAAGCCGGTATTGGAGCGGCAGGGATGAGGGAGCATCCAGAACAAGGCGCGAGTGCTTCACGGGTACGCCGCGGCCGAAATAGACCTCCCGGACTGCGCCGGCGCCGAAAATCGGCGCGCTTTCATTTACCAGGAATTCTTCTTCCACGATTGCGCCTGGAGCTATTGCCGGCAGAGGAGCGCGCAATACCCGCCGGTCGGTATAGATCTTGTTGTTACCCTCGCGGGCGGCAGCGTCGGCGATCGTCTTGGGATCCAGGACGTGCTCGGCCTGATCGGACGTGATCACACGCGCCCTGACACTGGGACGCTCCTCATGCCAAGGCTCCCAGCTCAGGGAGATGTCCGCCCACTCCTCCGCACCATTTTGGGTTGCCACTTTGAAGAGCAGGTAGTACGTTCTGCTGGAACGGCCGTCCGCATCAAAGACGTGGGACTCCTCTTCCTGGAGGATAACTACATCCACGCCTGCCGGCACTGGGACTTCGGATGCCGCCTTATAGAGCACTGCGGGGTTGGTTGAGAGACGGTCGGGTCCACCGGATTTGGAGTCGCCGGCCGCAAGGGCGGGAGCGAGGGCTGCAAGAGTGAGGATTAAGACCGCCGGATGAGTTCGTTGTAGCATATACGCACTCCGTCGCTGTGTTGAAGGATTCTTACCTGGAAGCGCAAGGAGAAGCGACTCGGGAGGGTGGACAGGTATGAGTCGCGGCAGGAACGTCGTTTACGCAGTACCTCCAGTTTAGATCCTTTTGCTCCTACATCGGATACAGGATACATTGCATCACGACTCTTATCGGGAAAAAATATGGTGGGATTAAGTAAAGACCTGAAAAGGTGCTTTCCGGTACAGGAATGTCCGGATCAGTTCCTGGCGTCTTTGCGTCTTAGTGGTGGCCTTTAAAAGAGCAGACTCCTTTGGCTGCGGCTCGGCTGCACCGGCTGAAATGTGCCCCCCCACGGCTCTGATCTTTCCTGACAATCCCAACCTCTTGCCCAACCCCTTTGTCTGGTTGTGCCGGAGCTGCAAAAGGACTACGCTACCCGTGGAATTGGTGTAAATTCCTCAATTGTGCCATTGAGAGGTGCGAGTGTGGGCAATTTGGGATTCCCCGAGATCCTGATAATTGTGGTGATCGCCCTGCTGTTTTTTGGTCCATCGAAATTGCCAGAGATAGGTAAATCGCTTGGCAAGGGGATATCGGAGTTCAAGAAGGCTTTTGCCAGGGGTGAAGCTGGTTCGGACGAGAAGCAAGACAGGCCATCTGAGACAACGAACGATAAACCGGGCCAGGAATAAGAAATTGGTGTTTCCGGCTTCCTCAGTCCAGCGGTACCGTCAGTCTTGAGGGATCAGGCATGAGAACCGGAATGCCTGAGGTAAAGGAGGGCTTCGTCTACTACCTGCCGTGCCGCTTCAAGCGCCGCCGGAATGGCCTGCTGGACGGGTTCCGACAGGCCAATCCCGGTTTCGAGGCGCAGTGGTTCAATTCCCACCATCATGATGCACTGCGGCAGTTCTCCCAGTAACCCGGCCACGGCCAGCAGTTCGCCAGCATTGCCCTCATGGGCCGTGCAGCCGCGATGGGAGAGCTCGAGAACCTCTCCATCGCGCCGCACGTGAACTGTGCCGGGAACGGCGCCAAGTGCTGCGGCGTCCAGCAGAACCAGCGCGGAACGGCCGGCGATGTCACCCAGCAACGCAAGACCTTGAGTCCCCCCTTCGAGGAGCTCGACAGTTCCGTTCCAGTCCGCACTCAGCCGCGGCATTTGCTTGACGAGGTGGACACCGGCGCCATCGTCTCCGAGCAGGATATTGCCAACTCCGAGGACCAGCACCGGCGCTCTGTCTATGCTAGACAACTTTCACCTCCGCCAGCGTTCTGCCGTCGGGAGTCATGACGTGCGTCGCGCAGGCAAGGCAAGGATCGAAGGAGTGGATGGTTCGCAGAATCTCCAGCGGTTGATCTGCGGTCATCATCCTGGTTCCCATTAGGGCGGACTCATAGGCGCCCCGCTGCCCCCGTCCATCTTTTGGCGAAGCATTCCAGGTCGAGGGTACCACTATCTGATAGTTGGCAATCTTTCCGTCCGCAATCTGGATCCAGTGACCCAGAGCGCCTCGCGGTGCCTCCGTGAAGCCGAATCCCTTCACTGGGGTTTTCGGCCAGGTAGAGGGATCCCAGAGTGCGGTGTTCGCGGTCGCGGTGACACCCGCGCTGACGTTTGCTATGAGTTTATCGAGTTCGGCAATGAGCCATTGCGCACACAGGCTCGTCTCCAGTCCGCGTGCAAGAGTTCGGCCGATTGTGGAGAAAAGGGAACTCACATCCCAGTGCAAGTAGCCCAAAGCCCTTCCAACCACATCGCGAAACTCCTGCCGTCTGCTTGCGTAGCCCACAACGACACGTGCGAGCGGCCCGACCTCCATGGGTATTCCGCGCCATCTGGGCGCTTTAACCCAGGAGTATTTGTTGTTCCCATCCAGGTTGCTGTATGGAGGGGCCGGTCCATCATAACGGGGCTGCGTGAGTCCGTCATAGGGATGCAAATCTGTTATCCCTTCAGGGTAGACATACCAGGAATGACCGACCCCCTCACGGATCTGGGCAGAATCGGCCAGATTCAGCGGCGAGGTGCTCCTCAGATTGCGATTTAACACCACACCTTGCGGGAAACGGAACTGACCGGGATTGTTGATGCCATTTTGTGGGACGTCGCCGTAGGCCATAAAGTTGCCGAGGCCACCTCCAAAATACCTCCAATCCGGATACTTGCCCGCAATCAGCAGGAGGTCCGGGATGTACATGCCCTGCACCAAGTCGATCGCATTCTGAACGATGGTTCGGAGTTCGGTCAGCTTGGCGATGGTAAGTGTTGTTGACGAAGACGTGGTGGTAGCCGTTGCAAAGGAGCAGGGCATACCCCCAACAAGGTAATTGGGGTGGGGATTCTTTCCGCCGAAGGAGGCATGTATTTTTACAATTTCTTTTTGCCACTGGAGCGCCTCCAGGTAGTGAGCGAAGGCAAGCAGGTTCGCCTCTGCAGGCAGACGGTAGGCAGGATGTCCCCAATATGCGTTTTGAAAGATGCCCAGTTGGCCAGAATCGACGAATTTCTTTAGTGTTGCCTGCACAGTGGCAAAGTAGATCGAAGACGAGTTCGGCCAGGTGGGCGAGATTGACCGCTGCAGGGCGGCCGCAGAGGAGGGGTTTGCGAGGAGTGCCGCGGGCACATCGATCCAATCCATTGCGTGGAGGTGATAGAAGTGCACGACATGGTCCTGGACCATCTGCGTCAGGAACATGATGTTGCGGATCAAGTCGGCATTTTGCGGCACCGTGATGCCAAGCGCGTTTTCCACACAGCGCACCGATGCGAGTGCATGCACCGTGGTGCAGACGCCGCAGATGCGCTCTGTGAAGGCCCACGCTTCGCGCGGATCGCGTCCTTTGAGGATGACCTCGAGGCCGCGCCACATCGTCCCGGATGAGATCGCATCTGTGATGGTTCCCCCATCGAGCGTGGCTTCGATTCGCAAGTGCCCTTCGATACGGGTAACGGGATCGACAACAATTCTAGTCATGACACCTCCTGCAATCTGTTGTGGGACTGACGGCCGGATGCTCGTGAGGAAGAACAACGGACCAGTCAAGCATGCTATAGAGCGGTTTGTTGTCCCAGAATCCGGCTTCACTGCATCCGATACATGGATGCCCCGAACCTGCGGGCCATGAGGTCCCGCCATTGAATTTTATCGAGGGGCAAGCGCTTCGCGTGACAGGCCCCCGGCATCCCATCCGGAAGAGACAGTACCCTGACTTCGCTCCGCGGTCGTCCCAGCTTGTCACGAAACGTCCTTCCTCAAAATTGTGACGGCGCTGGCATTGGCTGTGCACCGTCCGTCCGTAATAGGATTTCGGGCGGCCCAGCGCATCGAGTGCCGGCAGCGTTCCATAGGTGATCAGATATGCGATGATGCCCGTCATGACTTCAGCGATCGGCGGGCAACCCGGGACGTTGACAATAGGTTTGCCGGTGATCAATGCCGAGACAGGTTGAGCACCCGTCGGGTTGGGACTTGCAGCCTGAACGCATCCATTGGTGGCGCAGGATCCCCAGGCAACGACCGCCTTCGCCTGGGAGGCCGTTTCCAGCAGGATGTCGAGAAATGTGCGGCCTCCGACGGTGCAATAAACGCCTCGATCGCGCGTCGGGGCATTTCCCTCGACAGCGAGCAGGTACTGACCGGGATAGTCACGCATGATGCGCTCGCGGATCTCCTCTGCCTGGAAGCCCGCTGCTGCCTGCAGTGTGTCGTCGTAGTCAAGCGAGATCATATTCAAGATCACATCTTGCAGAAGGGGTGTGGAGGATCTGAGGATGGACTCACTGCAGCAGGTGCACTCGAGGCCGTGCAACCATATCACCGGAAGGCGCGGTTGCGTTGCCAGCGCTTTGACGATTTGGGGCACTGCAGCTGCTCCCAGCCCCAAGCCTGCCGCTGTCCTGGTACAGAGGGAGACAAACTCTCTCCGGCTGACCCCGTGAGCCCGGAGCACGCTGTATGTCGTCGGTTTTTTTGGCAATTTCATGATCTACCTCATCCAAGTATGTGAATTGTCATTATTGGCAAATAAGTTCTGGCTCTGCGTCTGCACGCGAAAGGATGTGTCTTCTTTGCCGCCTGATACCGCGACAGAAGAAGACCGTTTTCTAGACCGGGACCAATCGAAGAACGAAGGCAATGCTTCGTTGTATGTCACACTGATCGTTAGCTCCTTACGATCCAAAGTAATAGTTATCGAGAGGTCGGTGCTGCGCGCGCCCCTGATATAGCGCGTGATCAGGCACCGCCGACCGACTCCAATTACTCGGCGCGCCTTGATCAGACACGCCTGATAAACATGATGCCCACAGATGAGAGACCGCAGACTGATTGGGTATGTCGCGATACTCCTTTGGAGCAGAGAAGCGCCCCAAAGGAACGATCGCCCCTGCCGGAGCTACTCATCATGCAATGTCCTATCCGGGACCTACGCTCCTGGATGCATGCTTCGGCTCCTCAGGGGCCCGTGTTGATCCATGGTCTGGGTAGTCTCCTGGCGGAAACTAATCAGATTCTTTAGCAAGATTCCTACAGCGCCTTATGCGGGCACAGGAATACCCCTGGCCCTCGAGCCCGAGGTTATGCCTGGCCCCCGGTAATGCTAGTGCGATGCAATATTCTATTCGAGAGTTCGTGCTCCCGGATAGAGTCTGGCACCGCTTTAAAGCTGGATTGTACTGAACAGAAACGAACTTCGCGACGCAGACAAATCAAACGACGGGCTCGGCTGCTTGCTATCCCGCCCAGTGGTGGCGTGTCAGACGCGAACAGGACTCACAAAGGCACCGGTACAATCAGCGCGAGCCGTTCACCCCAGGTGTTGGGGTGGTGACGATAATCCTGAGCAATTAGTATGCCAACAGCGGAGTTCAACCGTAGGTCTCGATTCTCAAAGAACCAAGTGTTGTGAATAGGTGACTTATTTCGAGTCGGAGCGCCGAAGATGGGGCCGAAACGGTAAGTGTTTTTGAGTGATAGGGGAATGCGTTTCCGGAAAATTATTCCTGCGCTTCCGGGAAGCATTTCCTCGCTTCCATTTGCCAACTGGGTGCTGTAGCCGGTCTCAGTTGTATGCCGGGGTCATCACGGGAGTTGAACCTTGCCCAGATCTTTGAAATTTGTGCCGTCGAACGTAACCATATGCACGAAACCAGGGAGAGACGGGAGAGTCGGCCTCAGAACGGGAAAAATCGTCTGAACAAGATAGAGCAGATCAGACGACAGACCAGAAGCTACCTTTATCTCAGCGTAACGGTCCAAGGGAAGGCTTGGCGGGACCAGAGGAAGCGCACCTTTGGAATCCAGGTATAAGGCAACTAGGCTGAGCGCGGTAGATGACCCCGTAGGGGAGTTGGCTAGAACTGCATTGATCGCATAAACTGCTTTCTCTCCCACAACAATCTGCGAAAAGTTGCCGGGATAGTCGTGGGATACAACTGTCTTGTTGGGCGTGACCACGGTTACACGAGTGGTTGATGTGAGAGGAATCACCATCATGGGGAATTGGACTTGGAACAGGAAGAGGTTCCCATGGCTATCAATAACTGAGTTCGACAGTCCTATTGGCAGTGCTATCCCCACGGACTCCTCACGCGATACTGTCCGCTGGGCATATAACAAAGGCTGAGATGCGAAGAAGAGAAGCGCTAGCGATGTCGAAAACTTGGCAAACATGAGGCCTCCTTCCTTTTTCGAGGATTTTATTGCATCTGTAGTGTGGCATGAAGTTGCACGAAAACGGCAGACCCAAGAGTCCAGATACGGCGAGATCGGATTGCAGTAAGATGTTACCCGTCGTCGGCCCTGGGTCAGGGAGGCTGAGGCAAAAAGGCGAAGTCGAAATGGGACGTCAAATCAGAAGCAGGACCAGTCGCTCAGACGAGTTTCGATCACAGGAATTGCAGGTTGCCCGGACCATTCACAACTTGCGCTGCGGTTTGATGACGCATTGACGATGGCGAAGCCCCGAAAGATCCCGGCAAAAAATTTCAAGAGGCGTGTGGGACTGTCCAAGCTGTGGCAGCTCGTCACCGACGAGTCTGTCGGAAATCACAATCGCCACCTGCTCGTTGTTCTCGGGCTCTGCTTTCTCACATTGTTGGCCTACTCAAACTCGTTCAGTGCAGGTTTTGTTCTCGACAACAAGGCCCTGTTGCTTCAAGACCCGCGCATTCGTGAGGCAACTGACCATAACGTCAGCCTGATCTTCGATCACACCTATTGGTGGCCTACCGGCGAGGCAGGACTCTACCGGCCCCTGACAACGCTTTCGTATCTTATGAACTATGCAATCCTCGATAACCGCGCCGTGCCTGCCGGATATCACTGGATTAATCTCATCCTTCACATCGGAAATGTCCTGCTCGTCTACCTTGTGGCACGCCGACTCATCCGGAGTTTCTGGCCTCCCGTGTTCATTGCAGCGCTCTGGGCTGTTCATCCGGCGGGGACGGAATCGGTCACGAACATCGTCGGGCGGGCCGATCTTCTTGCCGCCGGCGCCGTGCTCGGCGGGTTTCTCATCTACCTCAGAAGCAAATCGAGCACGGGGTGGCGGCGGCTAGCCTGGCTTCTGACGCTGGTGGTTATCACTGCAGCCGGAGTTTTTTCAAAGGAAAGCGCAGTCACCGTTTTGGGAGTCGTAGTGCTCTATGAGGCCACATGGTGGAAGGAGCGCTGGCGAGGAAGAGACCTGTTATGGGGATGCGCCGCGACCCTGCTGCCGACAGCCGTCATGCTCTACCAGCGATCCGTGGTATTCGCCCATACACCTGCACCAGAGTTCCCGTTCACAGACAATCCAATCGCCGGGGCGGATTTCCTGACCGGCCGCCTCACGGCGCTCAAGGTGATGACGCGCTATCTGTCGCTCGCCGTGTGGCCGAGACTTTCATGCGACTATTCCTACTCGCAAATCCCGTTCGCCACGGGTAGTGCCGGTGATTGGATGGCCTGGCTCATCATGGTCGCATTGGCCGCAGGCGTCGTAGCGTTGTACTGGTGGAACCGCACCGCATTCTTCTTTTCGGCATTCTCTTTTATCACATTTGTCCCCACGTCAAACCTGCTTTTTGCGATCGGCACGATTATGGCCGACCGCCTCGTCTATCTGCCACTCGCAGGTCTCCTGGCCTGTCTGGTCATGGCGATCTACTCCGGTTCGCAGCGGCTCGGCAAGACGGCGGTCGGGGTGGGCTTCTTGTGTCTCGTTGCGGCCGCATTCGCGCTCCGGACGTGGGTGCGCAACAGGGATTGGAAGGACGACCTCACGCTGGCGACCGCTGACGTTCGTAGCAGTCCTGATAGTTTCAAGATCCACCGGATGCTGGCTGCGGCGCTCTTCGAAGCGGATCCCGAGCATTCCAATATCGATCGCGTGATCGAAGAGACCGGCAGGAGCATGGCAATTATCGACTCCCTGCCCGAATCGCAGAACCCCCCGGATGTATATCAGCTGGCTGGTACGGCTTATCTCACGAAGAGTGATCTTCTAAGAGGTCAGAATGCCGCTGCTGTGACTCCAGAGAGCGCCGCTGCAAACCAGAGAGCGCGAGGTTTTTTATTGCGGTGCATTTCCATCAATGAGACACGCGACCGGGAATTCAGATCGGTGCACGGCAAACCCGCCTTTGGTGTAATTCAGCGCTCACAGCCGGATGCGTACCGTCTCTTGTCCATCTCCTATATGAGGTCCGACGATCTGGATGAGGCTGAGGCTGCCGCAAACAGAGCGCGCGCCCTCGCGCCGTTGGATCCCAATGCGTATCGGCAGCTGGCCTATGTTCTCCTGGCGCGCGACCGCGGCAACGAGGCGGCGATCGTCCTCATGACAGGAATGCTCATCACTTCCGACCCGGGAGTGCGCGCTGCGTTGATCGAGCTCTATGGAAGCTCGCCAGACCCCGCCAACTGCACTTTGATGTCGACGCCCGGAGGCCCTGTTATCAATCCGCAGTGCGACATTGTTCGGGACCACATGTGCTCCGCAGCAGTCAGCATAATCCGGGTCCGCCTGGAAGGCGGCCGGAGGGATCTCGCCCTGCGCGACAAGCAGTCATTTGTCGAGAATTACGGCTGCCCTGCCGCGCCGCTCGACCAGGCCATCTCAAGCGGGCCAGGCAATTGACGTCATCCTTGCCATTGTCGCCGTCTTCTTGATTTTGGCAATTATTCTCTCTATGGTTACTTCAAGAACCTGTTAGCTCGGCTCGTATTCGTTTATTCGAGCGGCAACTTCATTTCAGGTTGCGGCTCGGCGAACAAGGAACTCATGTATAGGTCACTGATATTGGGGCGGTCAGTTGTGATGCTGGCATTATTCTGCCTCGACCAAAACTTCGTCTCCCGGTCGGACGCCGCTCGCTACAGACATGAAACGACCGTCGAGGGAATCATCGCATCCGACGGGAACCGGGCTTGTGAACATCAGGGCGTCCGAAAAGTGCAGGCAGATTCGCTAGAGCGTGACCGCATAGTATGGGGCAAACCGACAAACGGATTACGCGCAGCGCTTGAATTGGTGCCGTACCCTGAGACACTTACATTCGGAACGGTAGTTGGGGTTCACATTCATGTCCAGAACGTTAGTTCGCAACCGATCAGTTTCAGCACTGAACTAGTGAGGCAGGACGACGAAGCGCGAGTTCGTAATGATGCAGGCCGGGAAGTATTTGTCTCCAGCATCTATCATAGCTACTGGCCGAGGCCTGTCCAGTTGACAATACCCCCAGGCAAAGAAAGCGTGCTTAGTTCAGGGGCTCTGGAGGTTGAGGAAAGCTATGAAAAGGCGGGCAAGTTCACAGGGCAAGTTCAGCACATCCTTGTCTGCCCACCTGGCGACTACACGATCCTATTTGAGGTTCACATCGGCGCTCTCGTTCTTTTTGACGCAAGCGGCAACCAGCGAGTTCCGGCCGAAGGCGAATGGAAGGGAACCGTGGATACGGGCACAATCCCGATCAGTGTTGGCCGGTAGTGTTTCCCCATTACCGTGCGAGGTAAATCCGATCTAAGGGCTGGCGCAAGAATAAATTCACATTTTGGCGCGAGCACCGTCGCGCCTGCGGCGCTCCTGGGGCGGGCAGATGCGAGGCGCCGCGACGCA
>DASQID010000625.1:0-9914 GCA_035631775.1 Acidobacteriota bacterium | reverse complement strand
GCATACTGCATCCCCGACGACATCAAGCGGCTTGTCCTGCCTGTGCTCGCCCATCGCGTGATTGTCAGTTCCAAGTATTCCTCTCCTCACAAAAGAAGCGAAGAGGCTGAGTCCATCCTTGCCGAGATACTTCGAAATATTGAAGTCCCGCTTTAACACGCACAGTCACACCTGGAACGCTAAAGCAATCCGGGATTTCTTAGTCGCTTTAATCCTGCTTGGTACCGCCCTGCTTTTTGCCCTCGCGGCAGACAATGCTGCCCGGCGCGGAGAGAATACCGTCTGTGTCGTTCTCTCTGTTCTCGCCTTGGTGCTCGCCCTGGTGACTGCCGTAACGATCGTCCCGCGAATAGCGAGACGGGTGCACTTCAGCAAGTGGCTGCTTCCTTTTTCCTTCAGCATCACCCGGGAAGGAGGGGTGTACCTGCTGATCGTCTTTCTCCTTTCGCTGGCCGCGATCAACACAGGTAACAATCTTCTCTTTCTGATCTTGGCAGCAATGCTCTCAGCCATCCTCATTTCCGGGATCGTTGCCAGGACCTCCCTTAGATCCGTTTTCGTCTCACTTCAGGTACCGGAGAACGTTTTCGAAGGAGAAAGGATATCCGTTAAAGTATCCCTGAAGAACACCAAGCGTTTCTTTCCTTCCTTCTCCATCTCGGTGGAGGACGTCCATGCGGTCAGGCCGCATCGCCCTTTACGGCTGCGAAGTTGGTTTCGGAGGGGGAAGAACCGGGAAGCGCACAGGGACTCTGGAGCCGGCTCTGTTCTTAGCCACCCGGCATACTTCCCAGTAATCCCCGCGGGCGAAACAAGAACAGAACTGGTCTACCAGTCGTTTCCCCGGCGCGGTCCGTTCCGGCTAGAGGGTTTCAAGCTATCGACGCGATTCCCGTTCGGATTTTTCCGGCGCGGCGAGCGGGTGCGTGCCGGGGGAGAGGTTCTGGTTTACCCATCGATCCAGGAGGTTTCATCCTACTATCATCTGCTGCCGTTCCTGCCGGGACGTCTGGAAGGAAAGCACCTCGGGCACGGGGAAAGTCTCTACGCCATCCGCCGATACCAGGAAGGAGAGAGTGCCCGGCTGGTGGACTGGAAGGCAACAGCCAAGACACACGAATTGATGGCACGTGACTATGCCCGTGAAGAGGAGAGCAAGTTCTGCCTGATCCTGGACACGCTTATTCACCCGACTGCCCGCGCCGATTATGCAGACCGGTTCGAGGAGGCGGTTTCGCTTGCCGCGAGTCTCGCGGCGCACTTCTCGGAGGAGGGCGCGGAACTGGAGTTACTGACTCCCCTGGAATATGTGCCACGTGGGATCGGAATCGCCCACCTTTATTTGATATTGCGCTCGCTGGCTGTAGTGACTTGCTCCCCGCCCACCGCCGAGACTTCGACAGACCTCCGGGACGAATTGTCCGGGGTCGTCGAAGAACATATTCTCCAGGAGATCCTCTCGGACAAGGTGTTCAAGATCATCATTACGTCCAAACCCAAGGGGAGTTTTTCCTACACTCTCTGGCACTCCTCCCACGTGATCTACTTCGACGAGCTATGAGCTTCTCAAGGTATTTCAAGTTTTCTTCATATTGCCTGATCGGCTCGGGTTTTGTAGCGATCGCTGCCACGGGGACACTCGATCTATTCTCTCTGATCCTTATCTCCTCCGCTTTGATCGCAAGCTGGTTTTTGGATACGGGACAACTCTATCGGCGACTGGAAGGCTGGGCGCTGAATGCCATGGCCCTCATCTATCTTCCGTTCTATCTGATCGACTACAAGTTGCTGTCGCGGTCATTCATGATCAGCACCATCCATACCGTCTTCTATGTGGCGGCGCTGAAACTGTTGACGCTCGCCAAGGACAGGGATTACGCCATCCTTTATATCATCAGCTTCGCCGAGCTGCTGGCAGCCTCGACGTTGAGCATCGACCTGACCTTTGCCCTTTCCCTGACCCTGTTCTTATTCTCGGCGGTCAGCACCCTCGTGCTTTTCGAAATGCGCAGGTCGAATGCAAAGGCGATGGAGAAAGGCAGACTTCAGCCGCCGGTAATTCCCCGCGACATGGAAGGAAGCGGCCTCGAGCTATTCTCGCGCTTTCCAGCGGGCAAGGTAGCCGTGCTCAGCCTGATGACGACGCTCATGATCGTGCTCATGGCGATTCCGCTGTTCTTTCTATTGCCTCGCAGGGCCATGAGCATCCTGAGACGTCCTCTCGGACAGACCCAATTCATCAGCGGCTTCTCCGAACGGGTGGAGCTTGGTGAAATCGGCAACATCAAGGAATCCGATGCACTGGTGATGCGTGTAAGGGTCAGTGAGCCGCCCGAGAGACTGCCGGACGATCTCAAATGGCGGGGAATTGCACTGGATCATTACGACGGCAGGGCCTGGAGCAAGAGCGACCCGCGGCGGCGTGCGGTCATTCTTCAGGAGGCAGGCTTTTACAAGGTCGAAGAATACAGCCATAGCCGGCCTCGTCTTTCGGAAACATTCTTCCTCGAAGCCCTTGCAACAGACGTTATCTTCGCCAGTCGAAGGGTTCTAGCTGTTTCAAGGGACATAGGGCTCGTCCAGCGTGATTCGTCCGAGAGCCTTTACACCCTCAAACACGCCCAGCGAAAAATCCGCTATGTCGCTGTCTGTGAACCACCGGAGCCGGAGGCAGCCCTGTTGGACTCCGGGCCATGGCCGATTCCGGATGCCGTGGGAAAGCCTTATTTGCAGCTGCCGCCTGAGGATCCGCGCATTGGACAACTCGCCCGGGAGATTACCAGAGGCGTGGAGGGTCCGTACCGGAAGGCTCGAGCTTTGGAGAGCTACCTGCGGGCCAATTATGCGTACAGTCTCGAACTGCGTGGGAGTCCGAGAGAAAAGGACCCTCTGGCAGCATTTCTCTTTGACATTCGAAGTGGACATTGTGAGTACTTCGCCTCCGCGATGACCATCATGCTCCGCGAACTGGGAATACCGGCGCGCCTGGTGAACGGCTTTCGGAGAGGAGAGTACAACCGAATCGGGAACGATTGGGCGGTGCGCCAGTACGATGCCCACAGCTGGGTGGAAGCCTACATGGGCGCGTTCGGCTGGTACGAGTTCGATCCCACGCCACCGGATCCGAGGCGTTTGCGTCCGGCTTTCGCGAGAATGCTCGAGAAATTGATGGATGCCATAGACCTCTGGTGGTGGGAGGAAGTCGTCAGCTATGACTTCTACAGTCAGTCGGAACTCGTCGGCAGGCTCCGCGCCAGGCTTTCCGAATATCAATACCGCCTCAAGATGGTCCTTGCCGCTGCCTACTTGGAAGGTCGTTCCGGGGTCGAACGAATTCAGACATCGGGCTGGGTTCGTACTCAGGGACCGCTGTTCCTTGTCGCGGCAGCACTGCTGCTCGTAGCAGTCAGGGTGGTTCTGTCCCGACAGCCCGGCCTCAGAAAGAGGCTTTCTCGAACGTTGCGTCGGTTAATTTCCCGCCCAAAGGAATCCTCGATAGCGGCGAGTTTCTATGAGGAGGCACTTGATCTGCTCCGTTCACGGGGCCTGAGGCGAGCGCGCGGCCAGACCCCCCTGGAGTTTGCTCACAGCCTCGGGGATCTGCGGGCAGCAGAACCTTTTAAGGCTTTGACCAGCCTCTATTATCAGGCCCGGTTTGGGCCTGCGATGATCGGTGAACTCTCTTCAAAAGGTGAAGGATTGCTCAGATCTCTGCGTTCCGCTCTGCACCAACAGAAATGAAAAGGGAAATTGGTACAGGCTACAATTTCCCCAATTCCCTCGTGGCGGCCCGCATAGAGGCCCTCAAGAACCGGAAATTGGGGAAATTGTAGCCTGTACCAATTTCGCGACTTGAATGGCGTCTGTCGAAGACCTACTATTCTTCGTTCCCGAGGGTTTGAGGTGGCAAAAGTCGGATTTATCAGTTTGGGATGTCCTAAGAACCTCGTCGACAGCGAGGTCATGATCGGTTTGCTGCAAAAGTCAGGTCACACCCTCACCGCTGATAAATCCGAGGCTGACGTCATTGTTGTAAACACATGCAGCTTCATCGAAGCCTCCCGCAAGGAATCGATCGACACGATCCTCGAAGCTGCGGAACTGAAAAAGACGGGAGCCTGCAAGCGCCTCGTGGTAGCAGGCTGTTTGGCGGAGCGTTACCCTCAGGAGATCCAGGCCGAGTTGGTTGAAGTGGACGCGATAGTCGGCATCAACCAGATCGTACAGATCCCGCACGCCGTTTCCGGGAGGCCGGTCAACCCACCCACTTCATTTGGCCGCAGTGACGCTGATCTGTATCTCTATGACCACGACACCCCTCGCACCCTGATCACGCCAAAGTACTCGGCTTACATCAAAATCGCCGAGGGCTGCGACCACACCTGCGCTTTCTGCATCATTCCCAAAATCCGAGGATCGTTCCGGAGCCGGAGCATTTTCTCAATTGTCCGGGAGGCACGTGACCTCGCAGAACAAGGAGTCAAGGAAATCACCCTTGTCTCTCAGGACACTACCAGCTATGGCCGGGATGTGGGCGTGGAGGAAGGGTTGGCTCATCTGCTTGAAGCGCTCGACAAGATCGACGGTCTGCGCTGGATCCGATTTTTGTATGTCTACCCGAATTTGGTCAGCGACAGGCTCGCCGATGTTGTGGCCGCAAGCGGGAAAATCTGCAGATACATAGATATGCCTTTGCAGCACGTCAGCGCCTCCATTCTGCGCAGCATGAAACGCGGCGGAAATCGATCGAGCCTCACGCGCATGATCGAACGGATCAGAAAACGAATTCCCGACGTGACGTTGCGCACCACCATGATCGTAGGGTTCCCGGGGGAGGCCGAGGCTGATTTCCAGGAGCTGAGGAGTTTTTGCAGGGATATGGAATTTGACCGCCTCGGAGTGTTCAGCTATTCGGACGAGGAAAACACCGCTGCATATGAACTCCGGCGCAAGATTCCCGTCCGCAAAGCAGAGCGGCGGCGCCGCATCCTGATGGAACAGCAGGCAATGATTGCGGCAAGGAAAAACAGGACGCTGATAGGAAAGGAATTGCCTATACTGATTGAGGGCCCCGCCGAGGAGAGCGATCTGCTGTTGCAGGGGCGCCTGGAGTCACAAGCTCCGGAAATCGACGGTGTCTGTCTGATAAACGATTCAAAGATCGGCAAAGTCTCGAGCGGTGACTTTCGGACTGTCCGGATCACCAGGGCTCTCGATCATGACCTTTTGGGCACCGTCATGCGATAGGTCCCTGACTTGGCGCTTTGACGCCTTGGCGTCGGCAATTGTAACAGCCATCGCGAAGACGCAAGGGAAGTAGCGCGGATGAACGTAAAATGTCCGAGATGTGGCAAGGAGACCGCCTTTCAAGATAACCCTTTCCGCCCCTTCTGCAGTGAGCGCTGCAAGCTCATCGACCTCGGCAACTGGCTTTCCCAGACCTACCGTGCGCCGACTCGCAGTTCCGACGAGGAAGAGGATGGGGTCACCAAACCTCCCACTGAAAGCAACGATGCATGAAAAAACACCTCTCCCTGCTTTTCGCCAGCGGGCTGTACATTGGGCTCATCCCGGGGGCTCCAGGGACATACGGCTCGATTGCTGCCACGATGGCATTCTATCTGGTCTCGAGAGTTGGAAATGGCATTGTTCCGGCGCTCCACCTGAGCGTCACCTGTCTTGTCTCTCTGGTGGGCATTTTCGCCGCAGCTGAGGTGAGCCGCCAACGGGGTGAGGAGGACCCTCGGGTCGTAGTCATCGACGAGATAGCGGGCCAGTTGGTGACGTACCTTTTCCTTCCCGTGAGAATGTTCAACCTGCTGGGTGGCCTGATGCTCTTTCGCATCTTCGACATCTGGAAACCCTTCCCAATCCGAAGACTGGAATCGCTCCCAAATGGCGTCGGCATTATGGCCGATGATCTGCTGGCCGGCGTCTACGCGAACGTGATCCTACAATTCCTGAACTGGCTCCCGCACAGGTAGGCCTGCCGGAGCCCGCAACCGGATAGCCCATGAAGGCTGAAATTATTGCGATCGGATCGGAATTACTCACCCCTGACCACCTCGACACGAACTCTCTCATCCTGACTGGCAGGTTGAACGATGCAGGATTTGAGGTTCGGGTGAAGACCATCGTCGGGGATAGGGTTGACGACATCGCCGGTGTGCTCCGAATTGCGCTCCAGCGTTCAGACGTCATCATACTCTGCGGGGGTCTCGGCCCCACCGAGGACGACCTCACGCGCACCGCCGTGGCACAGGTGTTGGGACGGCCGATCTTCGTCGATCCGGACATTGTCGAATCTCTCCGCCGGCGATTTGCGCGCCGCGGCTACAGCATGCCGGCAATCAACGAGCGGCAGGCACAGATAATCCAAGGAGCTGAGATTCTCGCAAACCCGCACGGCAGTGCTCCTGGAATGTGGCTGGTGGAACAGGGAATAGGTGTTGCGCTTCTTCCCGGTCCTCCGCGGGAACTCGAAGCCATGTTCGAGGCGGGCGTGCTGCCGCACGTGAAATCCCTGGGCGGGGGTCGGAGGCAGGCGAAGGTGGCGATAAACGTTACCGGCATGACCGAATCGGAGGTGGATTCTCTCGTGGCTCCGATCTACAAGGCCTACCCGTCGGTGCAGACAACTATCCTGGCCTCGGTTGGTCATATCGCTCTTCGCCTCTCCAGATGGTTGGAATCGGGAGAGCAACCTCAAGATCTCAACGAGGTTGCCAACAGGATTCGAGCGGCACTTGGTGATGCGGTCTTTTCCAGTGCGGGGGAAACACTCGAAGCGGTGGTCGGAGGCCTGCTGCGCAAGTCCGGACGAACACTTGCGGTTGCGGAGTCATGCACATCCGGGATGCTTGCTGCACGGGTCACAAGCGTGCCGGGAAGCTCCGATTATTTTCTGGGAGGAGTACTCTGCTATAGCAACGAGGCGAAGATCAGGCTTTGCCGAGTTCCCGAGGAGATGCTGGCGCAGCATGGCGCAGTCAGTCCCGAGGTGGCGGAGGCTCTCGCACACGGCACGCGAGAGAATCTGAAAAGTTCGATCGGACTCTCTATAACCGGAGTTGCCGGGCCAGGCGGGGGTTCCGCCGAGAAGCCGGTGGGATTGGTATTCGTCGGATGGGCTGATGAAACGTGCACGACGCACTGGCGGCGCATGATCCCAGGCGATCGGGAAACTATCCGTGAGAGGGCAGCCTATTTTGCACTCTCGCGCCTGCGCGCCTTTCTCATGTGAACGCCCCGACGATTGCGGTTTGGGGAATGGTGATTGAAGGCCAGCCACCAAGAAGCAAGGGCTGGGGAGCTTCCGAGCCGCGCGCGCAGAATTCCAGGAGGACGCTGATGAGAACATTCATTGCCGTGCCGCTCCCACCGGAATGTCAGAGGATGCTCGGAGAGATTCAATCGGGGCTGCTCACCACCAATGCGGACGTGCGCTGGGTGGCGATTTCCTCAATTCATTTGACCCTGAAGTTTCTAGGCGAGATCGATCCCGCGCGCATACCGCAACTGGCGGATGCACTCCATGCTACGTCCTCGGCTCAGGCCGGATTTTCTCTCCGCATCCATGGTCTAGGCGTCTTTCCGAACGTGCATAATCCAAGGGTGGTCTGGTGCGGTATTGATGGTGAGGTGCCACGTCTGCAGCATCTCCAGGCGGACGTGGAACGAGCGTGCGCAGGCATGGGATTTGAACCCGAAAACCGCGATTTCCATCCCCATCTCACGCTGGGCCGTGTGCAGGGTAAAAGAAATTTGCAGCACCTTCTGGACTATATTAGAATCGGCTCCGAGCTTGAATGCACATTCCACGTGGACAGATACGACATCTTCAAGAGCACACTCACGCCACGCGGAGCCATCTACGACGTGTTGAAGGCGATTCCGTTGCGGATATGATGCTGTTGAATGTCTGAATTCCTATGACGGTTCGATTGACATACCTAATTCCTATTGCGGCATACTTCCTCGGATCCATCCCGTTTGGCTACCTTCTGACACGAATGACGATGGATATCGATATCCGGAGCATCGGGAGCGGTAACATTGGGGCCACGAATGTCTTCAGAAAGAATCGTTGGGCCGGCATTTTGACGCTGGTGCTCGACATCACCAAGGGTTTTCTGGCCGTAACGGCAGCGCGGTGGATGGGCGGTAGTGAGGAGTGGCAGGCGGTCGCAGCCGCAGCTGCCATTGCCGGCCACATCTTCACGGTCTGGCTGGGATTCAAGGGGGGAAAGGGTGTCGCGACGGGGTGCGGCGCCTACCTGGCTCTCGCGCCCGAGGCAGTCGGAACGACGCTTGTCCTCTTTGTGCTCGTAGTGGTACTGACGCGCTACATTTCGCTGGCCTCCATCCTCGCGACAGTGGCGGTTCCATTTTGGACTTACCTCTATCGTGAACCGGCCTCGGTGCTGATCTGGGCTGCCATCGGTGCAACCTTGATCATTGCGAAACACCATCAAAACATAAGGAGGCTCCTGTCGGGCACGGAACGCAAATTCGCATTCGGAAACCGGCCGGGATAATCTTGGGAAGGAGAGGGCTATGGCTGTCAGCAAAGAACTTCTGGAGATTCTCGCTTGCCCCGTGTGCAAGGAGGAAGTACGACTGACTCCCGATCAAAACGGACTCAAGTGCGTCAAGTGCCATCGGGTTTATCCCATTCGCGATGACATTCCCGTGATGCTGGTGGACGAGGCAAAGATAGAAGAGAACAACTAGCCACAACACGAATGACTCGCGGGTGAGGCCTGTCAATGAATCCCCCGACAAAGTCGGGGCGTTGCCATAGTTGAAATATAAGCAAATTCCGCCAACTTACAGCTACCGCAGAGACGCGGTGAGCGAAGAGGTATCCTGTGCCCGGCGATTTGAAAAAGGTCTCTTTCGGAGGGGACAAATGCCGCAGACTGAACACGTTGAACGACACTTCACCGCTTCGGACGCCGTCAGGGACGTTGTTATCGGAATGTCGGACGGCTTGACGGTGCCGTTCGCTCTCGCCGCAGGACTCTCCGGAGCGGTTTCGGCCACCGGCATCGTGATAACAGCCGGCTTGGCCGAAATAGCAGCCGGATCGATCGCGATGGGACTGGGCGGATACCTGGCTGCGAAGAGTGATGCAGAGCATTATGCCAGCGAGCAGGCCAGGGAGCAGAAGGAAGTAAGGGAAAAGGCAGGGGAAGAGGAAGCCGAAGTTGAAAAAGTATTTGAAGCCTACGGCCTCAGTGATGCGGAAATCGCGCCAATCCTGGAAGCCTTCCGCCGCCACCCAAGGCAGTGGGTGGATTTTATGATGCGCTTCGAACTCGGATTGGAGAAGCCTGATCCTCGCCGCGCCCTCACGAGCGCCATGACGATCGGCGGAGCCTACATCGTCGGCGGGCTCATCCCCCTCGGCCCGTACATCTTCGTGCCGACCGTCCGACTGGGACTTGCGGTCTCGGTCCTGGTTACGCTTATCGCGCTTGCGGTTTTCGGATATATCAAGGGACGTTTCACGGGCGCAAAGCCGTTGCGCAGCTCACTGCAGACAGTGCTCATTGGCGGGCTGGCGGCCGCGGCGGCGTTTGCCATTGCTCGCTTCATTTCTTAGGACCGCAGAATTAACCTCGCAATTGGCACGAAAGAGAACCACCTGTGGCGCCGGTCATCAGACCGGCGTGAGGCACCGCCGGAGGCGGCGACCGTGGGGTCTGATGACCCCACGCACATGACCATATACTGTACCAAAATGTGATCTTGTTTTTGCGCGAGCCCTTAGGGCTGGCGCAAGAATAGATTCACATTTTGGCGCGAGCACCGTCGCGCCTGCGGCGCTCCTGGGGCGGGCAGATGCGAGGCGCCGCGACGCAGGCGATATCGGTGTATATCGTCGAGGAGCGGCAACGAAGCAGATGCCC
>DASQID010000624.1:0-3754 GCA_035631775.1 Acidobacteriota bacterium | reverse complement strand
ACCCCGGGTATAGCTCGTCGCTCGCGCCTCGCCAGCGGGCCTGCGGGCCAGCAGCAAAATGTGAAGTTATTCTTGCGCCAGCCCTAAGGATTCGTCCGTGTAAATCCGTGAGATTTGTGGCAGATTCTCTCCATACCGTGTGAAGCACACTAGAATTGTTGTGAGGGATGCACGATGGGTACATTTTCGATCATCTCCGCCACCCTGTTTGCAGCCGCAGCTCTGTATGGTGCCGAATCGGGCGGCGTGTCCATAATGGGCATTCCAGGTGAGTTGCGCTGGAAAAATAATCCCAAGAGCTGGAAGTCAGATGAGAGTGGTCTCAAAATCGTGGCCGGGAAATCCACCGACTGGTTTATCTCACCCTTTGATGGAAAGGTTAGCGCCAATGCGCCTTTGCTTCTCTTCAAGCCGGACAGCGCATTTGTCCTGAGCGCAAAGCTGACGGTTGACTTCCGTACACAGTGGGATGCCGGCTTCCTGATGGTTTATATCAACGACACAACCTGGGCTAAGTTTGCATTCGAACGCTCGGCCTACCAGGAACCTACCATCGTGACGGTCGTGACGCGCGGCGTATCGGATGACTGCAATTCAAGCGTGATATCAGGCAATTCGATATACATGCGCCTCGCAAAGGTCGGTCCTGCGATCGTTTTCTACACATCGCCCGACGGCCGTGCCTGGAAGATGGTACGGTCCTTCACACTCGGTACAGACCAAGACCTCAGAGTCGGATTTGCTGCGCAATCACCCACAGGCGAGGTCGGAACTGCGTTGTTTTCCGAAATCGATTACAGCGCCAGACGGATCCGAGACATATTTAAGGGCGAATGATCGTGTTCGCACCGAACGAAGCCATTTGTTACCATATGATTAGCGTCATATGGAGGCTGAAATCGGGCTTGAACTCGATTTTGACCCCTTTTTTTGCATTAGCGCGCTTTCCGGGATCTAGCCTGCCTCCCTCACCAGCATCGAGGCGGCGGCATATCCAGGAGTCTAAAATTCAAATCCTCACCCACCTCGACACGCCATTGAGGCGGTTGCCAAACTAGACCTTCGAGCGGTACCGAAATTCCTTGATGTCCACTTGGCCTGCGACAAGGTCGAAGAACGGCTTGCCGTCCTTGACACCCACGGTCCCATACCCTGTGGCGGTGGCCAGGAAGCTGCGATAATCCCCCTTGATACTGGGTTCGAGATAGAGAACCTTCTCAACCGCGTCATAGCGGGCCCCTGTCAGGCCCTGCAAGAGCGCATAAGATGACATTGCGCGTGCATACCAGTGACCGCACTCGTATTCATTAAACGGATTGCGCACACGGCCGTCGTATCGGCTTCGGCAGGTGCGTACGATCTCGAGTCCTTCCTGGACCATCCCCATGAGCATAAGGTGTGCGCTAACCTGGTATTCGATGCCGGTCCACACCTCATTCGAATAGACGAAGGGCAAGGATAGAGCTGCCCCCTTTGGCCACGTGCAGAGCAACAATCCTCCCTCTGTCCCACAGGCATAGGATGGGCGCTGTGGGTTGGCATACCCAGACAAGTCCTTCTTTAGATTGTAACGATGCACGGCCTTGAGATGGTCAACCACCTTTTTTCGGTCCAGCACCTGTCCGACTCCGCACACCAGGGCCAACCAGGATCCGAGCACGCCGTCGGAAAGGCATCCGTTCCCGTACTGGTACTTGGGCCCCTCCTTTTCAAACAGAGCCACGGCCTCGGGCGAATAGCTCCCCACCATGCTCTTGTTCTCAAGCGGGTTTTTCGCGCGCAGGTTTTTCCATTCGATGTGCTGGATGAAATACTCGCCGTTGAAGAGCACTGTCTCCGCCAGCGTCTTCCCCTTCTCGAGAAGCTCCGTGTAGAGCGGCACATCATCTCCGAGCGCTTTTGCCATCGCGCCGGCGGCCTGCAGAGCACCCAGGTAAAAGCTGGTACACATGCCATCCGGCCCCCAGAACTCAATGTCGTACGTATTGTGATGAGGTTCTTCCACAACGCCCTTGTGTTGCGGATCCCACGTTTCAATGCAGTAGTCCATGCTCTGCTTCACTTTCGGCCACAAGCGGCGCAGCCATTCGGTGTCCCCGCTAATTCTCCAGTCCCTGTACACCTTCATGATGCCGCCCAACTGGCCATCGGCAGCCGCGTAGAAGTCATGCTCCACGATGCGGATCGGAAGTGAGCTGCGAAACGCCTGATGCCCGGCCGCGTTTTGAGAAGGGCCGAATTCGGTTTCGCGCAGGGAGCGCTCCAAGCTGGGGAAAAGGTGCGGGATGGCCTGTGCGTAATTCCACACGTGAGTGCAGGTGCCGTGGCAGCAACCCGCACTGTCGGAACATCCCTCCCACGCCCAGAGTCTGCCGTCGACTTGCCGTAACACTGTCGGCGATTTGAGGATGGTCAGATTTGCGGCCACCGCCTCGACGACTTCCTGAGGCAGTGTGGAATCATAGAAGCATTTGCTGAAACGTTCCGATTTCGACTTCAGTTCAGCGTAATGATCCCTCCAGTAACCGGTCACTTCCCGGATGTCCGCAAAACGCCCTGTGTACCACGGCCGATAGGTTTCGCCGGACTGGCTTGTTGCGACTACAGAATCCGCCGGATCCTTCCCCAATCTCAGGTTGGTTCGGCCCGCATACCAGGCCAACCGCAGGACGACGGTCCTGGAAGCACCCTTCTCGATCCGGAAGGGGACGAACAGCGTGGCGCCCGGAGCCGGATCACCTTCGGTTATGGGGGGCCGGTCGTAGCACGCACCTACCTCGACATCCTTCCAGGCCATGGTGAGCGCATCAAACCAGCCGCCGCGAAACCACGCATGATTGACCTTGCCTTCGGGATCCGAGACAGTGGCGGAAAACGCACCTTCTTCATGCGGCCTGTCGGGCGCTCCTGCACCCCAAAGAACGAATCCACCTGGGATGGGCCGAACGGCCTGGGCATTCCGCCCCGCAGGCATGAAGTTTCTGGCATTGAAGGAAAAAACGGCTTCCTGAGGTTCACCTGAACGATTGGTAAAGCTGTACTCAAGCGCCGCCACAGGCAAACAGGAATCGTCGGCAGCGCCGGGCTCAAACGGGCTCCAAGCTGTAATCTCCACGATGAGAGGGCAGCTGTGATCCGTAAGCGATACCGTGGCGAACGGAAACCGGACCCGGAATGTGGCGGAACTGAAACGCGGCAAGCCGAAGGACGTGCCGCCCGCTCCGTTGCCGGTCCCCGGAGCACCAAAAATCTTCCAGGACGGCACCGGTCCCTCGAGGACGCGGGCGACTCCTTTCTCCCCCTTTATCGAGATTGCCGCGAATGCACAGGGTTCATTGAACACTTCAGGCTTGTTGCGCAGCGAGAAGTGTGACAACGCACCGGTTCCCTCGAGACAAATCATCCCCCCGCCTATTCCACCTAAAGGAAAGGCGACTCGACTCAGATATTCTCCGGAGTAATCGGAGTTATAAGGTCGTCTCGTGGATGCGGCGACAGGCTGCCGGACCGGGCGACTCTGTTCCGCCAGGGCCGATTCAGACGCTATCGCCCCCACAGCTCCCACGGATGCCCCGGACGATTTCAGGAATTCCCGTCGGGGTATCTTTGAATCTTCCGTGCTTTTCCGCTTCATGTTGAGCTCCTTAGGGCTGGCGCAAGAATAAATTCACATTTTGGCGCGAGCACCGTCGCGCCTGCGGCGCTCCTGGGGCGGGCAGATGCGAGGCGCCGCGACGCAGGCGATATCGGTGTA
>DASQID010000623.1:0-5113 GCA_035631775.1 Acidobacteriota bacterium | reverse complement strand
GATAGGCCAGCATTCTCCGTATCTCTTCAGGTGATTTGAAGGTCTTGTCGGGACTGTAAAAGTCGGCGCTGGGCGCCAGGATGCCGTAGGGAATATGGCCGGCCTTGTTGAAGGGGTGGACTTCTCCGAAATGCCAGCCGGGATCGAGCGCTTCCACCAATGCATAATTGCCCGGATCCCCGGATCCCGCCAGGACTTCCGGCAACTCGACCTTCACGTCGGAATTGGGCCTGGTAATCTTGAAGGAGCCATTGTTCGGGGCAGGCTTAACATCCTTCGACACCGGGAATCCTTCCTTTTCCCACTTGAACAGGCCTCCGTCCAGAATGAAAAGGCCCTCCGCGGGGAAACCATCATGATAGAGGGAGAAAAAGACCCGGGTGGCCAGCATCGTCCCGCCCGAATCGTACAGGACGATCTTTTTCCCGGAGCTGATTCCCCATGATCGATAGAGCCGTTCTATTACGGCTGCGGACATTCCCTGGAAACCATAGCTGAACAGCTCGTAGGCGTTGATGCTCACTGCGCCGGGAATGTGCTTTGTCGCGTAGATCTGGTTCGGCGACGCGTCGAGAATCAGAATATCGGCGTTCTTGAGATTTTTCTCGAGCCACCCGACGTCGACGAGATGACCCTTGATTCCTTCTGCCGCCATCAGAGGCTGCACCATCAGCAGGCAGCCTGTAAGCCAATACCTCAAAATCTGCCACATAACATCCTCCGTTCGCTGCATTGATCTTTGTTCCATTCCTTCCCCTTCTTCTTGACTCCCGCGTTCTTTCTTCGCGCCCCTCAGGAAGAGTCAGATCGGTCGGCCCTGTCGGCGCAGCCGCACCGCTGCGAACAAAAACAGCCCGGCGATTCCCAGCCCGAGCCACAGGCCCGGCGTGGCGAAAAACCTGCCGGGAGTGAGTTGTGACACAAGCGGATCGGCCGACCCGCCACCGGATGGGCTGACTGCGAAAGCCTGAGTAAGCCCTCCGAACAGACGGTATTGCAGCAGGGAGGCAAGATGCGAAGAGTTGAATGCGACCTTTTCGACGACCATGATCGCAAGCGGCGGCAGCACGGCCCATAGGAACGCCGCGCGCCGCGCCCAGCCCGAAACCAGCAGCAGCCAGCCGTAAAGCGGCGCATGCCAGAGAGCGATGATGGTTAGGGCATAAGGCAGCGCCAGCGACATATGAAGCAAAGGCAACTGGGCCCACCGCGTCGCGGCGCTCAAACCGTCGGCCCGCAGGACAAGACTGCTCGTCAGCAGCATGAGCGGCTGAGTTACCAGGATGAGCACGAAGGTGAGCGCCGGAAGAACTGCCAGCGGAATGCTCGCCTTCGAAAGCACCGCGGTGAGATCCGAAACCGGCAGCGACTTCCAGAACACGATGCTGCGATCGCGCCGTTCGCCATGCAGCGCGTCGAGACAGTAGAACACACCGACAATAAACGCGGTCAGGATGAGTAACCACGCGGCATAGGAGTACGGTGTGACCAGAGCAGAGCCCTGCTTCGCCGGGTCCGCCGCCGAAGGGGCGCTCGCAGGGTTCACCGGACAGAACCTGCTGATAAAAAGGCCCAAAGGAACCAGGGTTGCGGAGACCAGCGGCGCAATATAGATCGAACGGTTCTCCCACAACTCGCGCCGCACAGACCAATACAAAGGCTGCGTTGCCGGGCCGTGCGCGGTTATCCGATCGTCGAGGGGAGTATCGGGCGTGGGGTTCGATGGAGTACTCATCTTGCGGCTCCTTCTGCCTGGCCGGCCTGATGGCCCATGACGGCCACGAACAGGTCGGCGATGCTGGGCGTCCGCACGTCGCCGAGCGCGGCGAGTTGCTCGCGATCCGCGCGGTCATACAGCAGGATGCTGCGGCCGAAAACCTGGCGCTCGTGCATCGGCTTGAACGAGCGCGCTGCGGGGAGGCGCTCGGGATTCACCATCACTTCGAGATAGCGCGACTGGAATTCCTCCATGCTGCAGCCGAGCACGATGCGGCCCAGATTGATGAACATGAGGTCGGTGAGGACATCCTGAATTTCTTCCACCTGATGCGTTGTCACGACGATGGTGCGGCTGTGATCGAAGTAATCATTCAGCAGCGCATCGTAGAACTGCTTGCGATAGAGGATGTCCAGGCCAAGTGTCGGCTCGTCAAGCACAAGCAGCTTCGCGTCAATGGCCATAATCAGGGCGAGATGCAGCTGGGTCACCATGCCCTTCGAAAGCTCCCGTATCCTGCTCGTGTCTCTGATGGAGGTCTTCGCAAGAAAAGCCTCGGCCTTGGCGCGATGGAATCGCGGATGCACGCCGGCGACGTAGTCAAGTGCCTGCGAAACCCGCAACCATCGCGGGAGCACGGCAACATCGGCGATGAAGCAGACGTCCCGCATGAGCTGGTCCCGCTCGGTCCACGGGTCGCGTCCGAGCACTTTCAGTGCTCCCTGGTAAGGAATGAGGCCGAGAATCGCATTCATCGCAGTTGTCTTGCCTGCGCCGTTAGGGCCGATGAGTCCAAGGATGCGACCCTCTTCGACATTCAAATCGACGCCGTCCAGCGCTACGGTTGTGCCGTAGACCTTGCGCAGGCCGCGCGCTTCGATGCAGGGCATGGTTTCAACTCTCCTTCTCTGGGGAACCGGACCGCGGCCGGCGTGCGCCGCCGGCATTCAGCAGTTCTTCCGGTTTGAGGCCGAGCCGTTGAATGGTTGCGTAAAGCCTCGGCCATTGTTCGGTGAGAAACTTCTGGCGTTCGCCCTCCAGCAGCAGACTCCGTGCACCGGTTCTTACAAACATTCCGAGGCCTCGCCTCTTCTCGACGAGTTGCTCGTCGACAAGTTGCTGATAGCCCTTGAGAACCGTCAGCGGATTGACCCGGTATTCGGTCGCGACGTTACGCACGGACGGCAGTGGATCGCCTTCTTTGAGCGCGCCGTCTAGTATCATGGCGACGACACGGTCCCGGAGTTGGCGGTAAATCGGCTGACTGTCGTTCCATTCAAAATCCATTCAGGATTCCAGATGAGCCCTTTGTACAGGACATGATGAAAAGTATGGTTGCGGCAATTCTCCCTTTGGAGGGAATCGCTGCCTATCCTCTATTTAGTTTCTGTTGCGATACTCAATGAATCTCCCATCAGGAGGGGCCCAAGCAAGTAGCCGGGGGCGCAAGCCCCCGGATAGGATATTGCATCAGGTTGAGCCCCGGAGGGGCGACAGCCCCTGTGGGGCGATCGTTCTGTCGCCCCTTCAGGGCTCTGGTCATTCTTGACTATCCCAACCCCGGGCTGCGCTTCGCTTGCCCGGGGCTACTGGCTGGCGCCCCTTTGGGGCGCTTCCGCGCCACAAAGGAATTCGCGACAGAAACTATTTGGTCTGTCCGGACGCTTCAATTCGGAACATTTCGTATGGCACTTTGCTGAAGTTACTATTGAACGCGAGGGCCAGGAGAATCACGTACACGATAAATCCCACAACAATCAGCATCTGAGCCATCGACGTTTTCTGAATCTCCTGTCTCGATCCTGCCTCGCAGACTTCGCCCGGGCAGTACTGGGCCTTCTCCCTGTAAAACATCGAGTAAAACTTGCATCCCAGACATATGCCAAAGGCCGTTTCGAAGAACAAGAAGACGAGGCAAAGGAGACAGCCGATGCCCGTTATCGGGCTGCGCCCATTCATTACGACCAGAAGAACGAATATGGTGCTCGACAGAACCATGCCAATGATCCAGGCGAATTTCTTCTGTTGGGCTCCCACGTACTCTGGCACCTGGTTCCTCACAATCAAACGCCCGATGATCAAGGAAGGGGAAAATCTGGGACTGACCAGGACTCGTATCGAAATGTCCGTAAGGAAAATCGTGATTGCGTATTTGATGAGCAGGAAATTCCCTTTGAGGGCGGCCACCAGAATCGAAATGAACAGGATCAAAAACAAAATTCCGGCCGATGCTCTTATCTCCCGTTCATTCAGAACCGGGATGGCATACCCTTCGACTTCTTCCCCAAATTGAGTGATTCTGTTCATCACTTATTCCCCTTTCGTCGTGCCCCGCGAGACGGTAGCCCGGTGCTGCCGATGCGGTTCCGTCAGCCTTGAGCGTAGACTCTCCGGGCTGCCGACCGGGCAAAATCATCCATCTGATGCTGGACAGCCGTCTCCGGCAGGGCACGTGTCCCGTAATGCTTCGACGCGGTCAGTCTGTCCGCCCAGCTCCTGGGCTGCCGTGCAATCAGGCCCAACACCCGAAGCAATGTATCCACATCTTCTTCGCTGTTCTCGATCCCCAAGCTCACCCTGACGAGGCCGGGAAGCAAGGCGCCGGTGAACCGTGGAAACAGGATCAGGCCCAGGTCGGTCAGCCAGACTCGCCAGGGATCGATGTGGAGCAGAGACTTGACCAGCAGATGTGCGCAATGGCAACCGCTCCGCACCCCGATTCCGCCCCTCTCGGCCAGTTCCTTGGCCACCAGGTTGTGTGGGACGTCCTTGAGGCCGAATGCAATGACCCCGCCTTTGCGGGCGAAACTGGACGAATCCGGATCCTTGATCCCGTAGATCTCCAGGCCCGGTATCTGCGCGAGTCCGCGCAAGACCCGCGCGGTCAAAGCCCGTTCTTTCTCTTGAATCCGATCCAGCCCGATTTGCCTCAAGAGTAACAACGCCTTGCCCAACCCGGCAATGCCTCCGGCGTTTTCCTCGCCGGACGACCGGATCAGCTCCAGTTCGGTGGGGCTGAACTTGAGCAGCCCCTTTCTGGCCACAAGCACCCCGGTGCCGAAGGGTGCATACACCTTGTGTGCGGAGAAGGCGAGATAGTCAATCCCGCACCTTTCCATCTCGATCCGGCGATGGGCAATCAACTGCGCCGCGTCCACCAGCAGATGCGCCCCATACCGATGGGCAATCCGGCTGATTTCCGCGAGATCGTTGAATACCCCCAGGACATTCGATGCCCCGCTCACAGCCACGAGCCTGATCCGTTTCCTGCCGTGCCGACCTTCCCGATTGAACGCGCGCAGGAGCGCCTCCAGCTCGTTCAGATTCACGAATCCTTCGGCATCCACCGGGATTCGGATCTGCGAAAGACTGGGAACCCTGCGCCAGGGCAGCTCG
>DASQID010000622.1:0-20782 GCA_035631775.1 Acidobacteriota bacterium | reverse complement strand
TGTCAATAAATAAAGGTTACACTTTGCTGCAGGCCCCCAGGCCCGCTGGCGAGGCGCGAGCGACGAGCTATACCCAGGGTGGTATGTGAGGAGCGAGCAACAAAGCCAGCGGGCCTGGGGGCCGCAGCCTGAAAGGGCGCGGCGGCGGGCGGGCATCTGCTTCGTTGCCGCTCCTCGACGATATACACCGATATCGCCTGCGTCGCGGCGCCTTGCATCTGCCCACCCGGCGCTCGCGCCAAAGTGCAACCGTTATTTATTGACAGGCCCTAAGCGTCTCAGCGGTTGTGTCTTGAACGGCCGGTGCCAAGAGTGCTTCTGATTTCGGCTCCGATGTTACTGTATAACTGCGCCTTCGCCCCTGATCCGATAGATCAACTTTCCTGCAGAATATTTCGAGGGATCGACCTTCCTGCCGGATTCTTTTGCCTGGTGCTCCAACTCTTCCTTTGAGACGAGCACTTTTTCGAGTTTGCCCTGGACGGCCACTTTCCTGCCCGCACCGTCCTTGGGAAACACAATCTCGCCGTCATCGACTTTTACCTGGATGGATTCATTCGTGCTGGCGTCCTTCACGTTGATCCAGCATCCCATATTCTGGCAAACCTCAGTGATTTCTCCGTCGATGCGGATATCTTTGCCGAGATATTTGTCCGGTTGGCTCAGGATTTCCTTGATCGGTGTCGCGGACTTGATTGCGACAGCCTTGCCCAGTTTCATCTCATCGGCTAGAGCCGGAATTGCCAGAAGCACTGTGATCACGAGGACTGCACTGCGGGTCTTATTCATGAATGGGCCCCCTGGACGTTATCGTGATGTCGTTCGCAGTTCGGAGACAGAAGCCAATTAGAGAATTCTTATTTATCACAGATGGCGCCCGTCGCCAACTCCGGCGTGGCAATTCACTCTGATTTCTGCTCTACCGGGCGATTCCTTGGCCGGCGCGTAACCAGCAGATAAGCGGGGAAACTGATAGCTATCAGGGCAAGTGCGCAGAGGCTGTTTGGGGCGTCACTGATCACATTGCCCAGAAGAAACAGCGTCGAGCCCACGAGCACGATACCAGTTGTCCAGGGGAATCCCCAAGCTCTGTATGGCCGGTCAAGTCCCGGTTCCCTCTTTCTCAGCGTGAGCAGAGCCAGAAACCCCGTGCTGTCGACGGCCGCGAAGAAGAAGGCGGCGATTGCGATGAGCCGTGTGAATGTCCCCGAGACTACCAGGAGAACTGCCGCTAAACAGGTCAAACCCATTGCAATCCTCGGGGTGCCGCTCACGCTTACCGATGACGCCTTCGACCATAGCAGCCCGTCGCGGCTCATCGCAAAAAAAACGCGCGTTCCTATCATCAGCGTTGCATTGATGATGCTCAACAGCGAGATGAGCGAGAGCGTGGTGATGACCTGCGAACCGTAGCGCCCGAAAACTGACTGGGCTGCTTCGGCGGCAGGCAGGGTAGATGACGCTAGGCGCGACATGGGAAGGACATACAGCAGTGCGAGGTTGACGAGGAGGTAGATGACGATCGTGATCAGTACGCCACTCAGCGCCGAGCGTGGGAGATTATTACGTGGGTTGGGATCTTCCTCCGTGAAGTAGACGGCGCTGTACCACCCGTCGTAGGTATAGATCACGCTCTGCAGCGCGATAATAATTGCCGCTGCCAGAGACCAGAACGTCCTGGGGATCGGAACCGTCGTCCCTGTTGAGCCTGCGTGAGTCCGCCCGCCAGTAAAGCAGCAGACGATCAAAACCAGGAAGCCCAAAGCCTTGATGAGGCTGGTCCACTCCTGAGCCCGGCTGCTGGATCGGAGACCGAGCCAGTGAAGGATCATGAAGACCAGAAGCGTCAAGATGGCAATCGGCTTTGCGCCACCGGCGAGTGCCGGGAACAAATCGACGGAGAACTCGCCGATTGCGATTAACAGGATCGCAATGGTTGCGCTTTCGGCCACCCAGTCACTCCAACCGACCGCAAATCCGACATAATCCCCGAACGCGCGGCGCGCGAAAACGTACCACCCGCCCGTCCGTGGCAGCATCGTGCCGAGCTCGAGAACGGCATTCGTCCCGAGAAGGGCATAGATCCCACCGAGAACCCAAGCCAGAATGATCAGGCCTGGATGCCCCAGCAGCGATGCGACCGTGCCTGGAGTGCGGAGGATGCCGACCCCAATCGTTCCGCCGACGGTCACCGCGACTCCGAAGCTGACACCCAGGATTTTAAGCAGTGTCCCTTTTTGACGCGATTCCACTGCAATACCCCTGTCGGGCTTATCTCGGATTTTGTGGAGCGGGGGATGCGAGACCTGGATCAAGTTCCAACGCAAGGCGCATATACCTATCGGCTTCCGCCGCTTTGCCTTCGGCCTTCAGAACCCGCCCAAGCAGAAGATGTGCGCGTGCATCATTCCGATCGAGATTAACTGCCTTACGCAGCGCGGACTCAGCCTCCGTCCATTTCTTCATCCTTGCATACAGCTGCCCGAGGTTATGCCAGCCCGCGGCATAGGCGGGCCGGGTAGCCAGCGCCTTCTTCAATTCCGCGAGCGCGTCCTCACCTCTGCCCTTCATCCCGTAAATGCCTGCCAGATTGTTGCGCGATCGGTAGTCGTTCGGGTCGCCTGCCAGCACCTGCCGGAGTTCCTTCTCGGCCTCATCCAGCTTTCCAATCCGGATCAGCAGGGAGGCCAGACCGGAACGGGCAATAGTGTTCCCGGGCTCCTGTGCCAGACCTTTCCGATACATGCTCGCAGCATCCTGCAGGCGGCCGAGCCCCTCGCATGCCTGAGCCTCAAGGAAAATGAGCTGCCGTAACTCCGGGGCCTGTTTGCGTATCGCACCTATCCGCTCAAAAACACTCTCGGTAATCCGCCGACCAGCGATGTCGTTCAGGACTGCGTGATAGCCTTCGAATACCCCGATCCGATCCTTGGGATCCACGCCCTTGCCGAAGTCGCGACGAATACTCGAGGTCCCCAACTGCACGTAGCCGAGAGCGGCCAGCTTTTCCCTTGCTTCGAGAACCGGACCGGCGGCGCCGGTGCCGCCGCGATTCCGGCGTCCGGCGGCAGATTCTTCAAGCTTTGCCCGGAGTTGGTTCGCCACGGCTTGGTTACCGGTGAGGATATTCACCTTTTCGCCTGGATCCGCTGCAAGGTCGTAGAGCTCCGCCCGCGGGGCATCGATGAGCTTGTATTTCCCGATGCGAACACTTCGCAGAGGACTCCAGCCGAACTGCAGCTGCGGAATAAAAGTCTCAGCGTAGACTCCCCCTGCATTCTCTGTGTCCGTGCCCGACATGATACCGACCAGGCTCCTGCCCTGCATTTGAGCCGGACCCTTCACGCTTGACAGCTGCAGGATCGTCGGCATGACATCTGCCAGCGAAACCGCCAGACTTGGCGCCTTCCGGGTAAACGTAATGCCAGCCGGCGGCCTCACGATCCAGGGTACGTGGAGGGTGGAATCATAGAGAAAGAATCCGTGACCGGACTCACCATGCTCTCCCAGGGATTCGCCATGATCGCTTACCAGAAAGATGAGGGTTCTGTTGATCAGGTTCCACTTTCGCAGTAAAGCGTCGATTCTCCCTATGCTGCGGTCTACCCTGGTAACCTCCGCATCATATCCATCAGGACAAGGAGCATGAGGGTCGTAGAAGTGCACGAAGGCGAAGAACCTACTTTCCCGTTGCTTCGACAGCCAGGCCAGGAAGCTGTCCGTAACTTGCTCCGCCGGCCGGCGGAGTGCAGTGGCTGCAATCGCCTTTTCGAACGGTACCCCGAACTTTTCGTCGTAGGTGCCGAAGCCCTGAGCAAGGCCGAACTGTGAGGCGAGGACATAGGAGCCGATGAATCCGCCCGTGCTGAAGCCATTCTCTCTCAGCACCTCGGCAAGCGTCACCCGATCACTGCCGAGGGCAAACCCGACATTCTCGAGAACGCCATGGTAGGAGGGGTAAGTCCCCGTCAGGAGTGTGGAATGGGCCGGAAGGGTCAGTGGGTACTCGGTGTAGGCATTTTCGAACCGGATGCCCTCGGCCGCCCATCGATCGATCGCGGGAGTCTTATTCTGCCGGTAGCCATAGCAACTCAGGTGGTCCGCCCGCATCGTGTCCACGCTGATCAACAGGATGTTGTCTGCGGCGCAGAGGGACCTGAGCATGCAAATGGAAAGACAGGCCAGTTCGATAGGGCGTTTCATGACTCCCGCAGGTTAACACATTCCTGTCCGCACAGTCGCAATCCGCCACATTTTGCAGAGTACACAACCTTCAAATCCTTGCCGCTTCGACAAGTATGCAACACCTGTCCTGGCGTCTTTCCTTCTTAGGACTCGCGCAAGAATTACTTGGCATTTTGCTGCAGGCCCCCAGGCCCGCTGGCGAGGAGCGAGCAACAAAGCCAGCGGGCCTGCGGGCCGCAGCCCGAAAGGGCGCGGCGGGGGGCGGGCATCTGCTTTGTTGCCGCTCCTCGACGATATACACTGATATCGCCTTCGTCGCGGCGCCTCGCATCTGCCCGCCCCAGGAACGCCGTAGGCGCGACGGTGCTCGCGCCAGAGTGTGAATTTATTCTTGCGCCAGCCCTTAGCGGTGGCTCTCTAAAAGGCCACCGCCAAGGCGCGAAGACGCGAAGGAAAGGCCAGACTCCTTTGGTTGCGGCTATGCTGCCTCGGAAGATTCGAATGATTCGTGGCACGTGTTTCCTAAGTCGGCTTCGGTCAGTCGAGGCGCTTGTGGAAGCGTAGTGAGCTCATTCCCAGAATTGCGACTCCCAGCAACAGGAGCGCCAGCACCTGGGGCCACAGAAACTGGAGTCCCACTCCTTTCAGGAACAGGCCGCGCACTATCTCCATGAAATACCGCAATGGATTCAAGTAAGTCAGATACTGCACGACCGGGGGCATGTTCCGTATTGGGAAGGCAAAGCCGCTCAACAACAGTGCCGGCATGAAGAAGAAGAAAGAAGATATCATGGCCTGCTGCTGCGTGTGGGAGACTGTCGAGATGAACAGCCCCATCCCCAGCGTCGCCAGCAGAAATATGAGGGAGCAGAAGAACAGAAACAGGACGCTGCCGCGCAAAGGTGTCCGGAAGATCAGGAGTGCGGCCGCGGCCACGAAAAAGACCTCGAAGATTCCGACGGCCGCAAAGGGAAGCAGCTTGCCGATCATCAGTTCGATTGGCCGGATGGGAGTGACCATCAGCTGTTCCATCGTGCCGATCTCCTTTTCGCGCACGATGCTCATCGATGTGAGCATGATCGTGACCAAAGCGATGATGTTGACCACGACGCCGGGAACAAGATAGACCTGGCTCCGCAGGTCGGGATTGAACCAGATCCGGGGCTGTGCCGTGAGCGCGACCGGTGGGGCCTGGGCCGGACCCCCTGAGGCGAGAGTGCCTTGGACGAGTCGGGAGTTCTGCTGATCCTGGAGCACGCGGAGGGCATAGGCCGCCACAATCTGGCTTGAGTAACTCGAGGCAATGGCGGCAGTGTTCGAATTGGTGCCGTCGATCAGGATCTGAACTGAGGCAAGGTTGCCGCGCAGAATGTCTCGTGAAAAGCCGGGCAGTACACGAATAACGGCCTGAACATCCCCCTGATCCAGCAGCCTTTGCACCTCATCATCGCGCGAAGGAGTTGCGGTCACTGCAAAGTAACGCGAGCCGCTGAAGGCCGAAAGCAAGTCTCGGCTCTCCGGCGTCCTGTCCATGTCCATCCAGGCTGTTCGCGTGTGCTCCACATCGAGGTTCACCGCATACCCGAAAATGATCAGCTGCAACAGGGGCGGCGCGATCAGCAGCGTGCGCATCCGCGGATCTCGCAGGGTCTGCAGGAACTCTTTTCGAATTATCTCTCTTATTCTCTCCCACATTGTGCTCACGCTACCTTTTGTCTGAGCTTCCTCGTTGCGACAAAAAAGACGATGCACGCGTAGGCCAGCAGCAGGCCTATCTCCACGAACAGTACTTCCAGGCCAACCCCTCTCAGGAAAATTCCTTTCAGGATGGTCACGAAATAACGCGTCGGGAAAAGGTAGGTGACTACCTGAATGGGCAGCGGCATGGATTCAATGGCGAATACGAATCCCGAGAGCAGGAAGGCAGGCAGAAAGGATGTCAGCATCGCCAGTTGATAAGCGATGAGCTGCGATCGCGCGGTCGCCGAGAGCATGATCCCCCATAGGAGTGCACCGACGAGAAAGACACAGCCCGTGGAGATCAGCAGCAGATAACTGCCTCGCATCGGCACCTGGAAGACGGTAACCCCTGCTATGATTGTGATGAGCATGTCGGTGATTCCCAGCGTGAAATAGGCGAGCATTTTGCCCAGCGCAACCTCGGGCGCCCGCAACGGGGTGGATAGAAGCTGCTCCATGGTTCCCATTTCCCACTCGCGCGCCAGCGTCAACGACGTGAGCAGGGCGCCGATGATCATCATGATGAGACCGATCAGACCCGGCACGATGTAGTTTTTCGACTTCAGCTCGCTGTTGTACCAGATTCGCAGACGGCCATCGATCGGAGGAGCGATTCGCCCGCCGCCTTTCCTGTTCAACGCTCTGGATCGAAGCTCCAAAGCGTAAGCCTGGACAACGGAGTTCGCATACCCGAGAGCGATGGATGCGGTGTTTGAATCGCTTCCATCCAGGAGGAGCTGAACCGTCGCTTCGCTGCCGGAAAGCAGATCTCGCGCATAATTCCTCGGGATTACTATTCCCAGCATGCATTGATCCTTGTTTATCCCGCGTTCGATGCCTTCGTAATTATCAGTGTATCCGAGTATCCTGAAATAGCGTGAACCCTGGAATCGCGCGGTGAGTTCGCGGCTTTCGGGGGTTCGATCATAGTCGTAAACGAGGGTTGGGATCCGGTCCACGTCGAGGGTAAGGGCATAGCCGAACAGAAGAAGCATGAGCAGCGGGAGCGCGAGCGCCAGGATCAGACTGCGCGGATCGCGCAGGATGTGAAGAAATTCCTTCCGTGCGACGGCGCGGGTTCTCCGGAGGTTCATGACGACTTTCGCTCCTCGTCTTCGATCATGGCCACGAACACATCTTCCATCGAGGGTTGAATTGTCTCCAGGCGCAAGATGTCGATTCCCCGTCCGAGGAGGGCTTGACGGATGGAGGCTTCGGCACTTGCGGGGTCCTGCACCGCAAGGTGGAGTCCGCCGCCGAAGACAGCCACATCAATGATTCCCTCCACTTTCTCGAGCACTTTCATGCTCTCCAGCGGATCCGTGGAGTCGAGACTCATCAAGGCACGATCACGCATCTGTTTTTTCAAGGCTGGCGGGATGCCGAGAGCAATGATCTTTCCTCGATACATCAATGCCAGACGGTGGCAATATTCCGCCTCATCCATGTAATGCGTGCTGACGAAGATAGTGTGGCCCGCATCTGATAGCTGATAAATGAGCGACCAGAAACCTCTGCGTGCAATCGGATCCACGCCGGACGTGGGCTCGTCCAGGAACAGGATTGGAGGCTGGTGGAGTATTGCACAGCCGAGCGCCAGGCGCTGCTTCCAGCCGCCGGGAAGAATACGGGTTATCGAGTTTCTTCTGTCCTGCAGTCCGGCCATGCGGAGAACGTACTCCTTGCGTTCCCGCCGCTTCTCGCGGGGCACACGATAGATGCCGCTGAAGAAGTCGATGTTTTCCTCCACCGACAGATCATCGTATAGAGAAAACTTCTGCGACATATAGCCGATGTGGTTCCGCAGTGTTTCCGCCTCGGTACTGATGTCGAAACCGCCGACAGTGGCCCGGCCGCTTGTCGGAGTAAGCAAGCCGCACAACATGCGGATTGTGGTCGATTTTCCAGCGCCGTTTGGACCGAGGAAGCCGAAGATTTCACCCCGCTTTACTTCAAAAGACACGTGGTCCACGGCATAGAAATCGCCGAAGCACTTCACCAGATCCTTCACCTGCACTGCCGCCCTATTCTCAGCCATTTGCGAACATCCAGTCAGCCACTCCGTCGATTGCCTGTTCGGGCCTGGTGGCTGAGAGACCTTACCTCTACTCCTCAGCAAATCACAGTAGGCGGCCTGTGCCTCCTCACTGCCCCTGGTCGCCGGTCCCTAACCCCTGACCCCCTCTTTACGGATCAGCGCAATAAACACGTCCTCCAGGGAGGGTACGATTTGCCTGAAGGCAAGTGGTCCGAATCCATTTTCGATTGCGGTTCTCTGCAATTCATCCACATGCGTCGTGGGCGACAGGAAAAGATGCAGCGTCGCGCCCGCCGGCTCCACACTCACGACCCCCGGAGTGCCCTCCAGAAATTCCTTCACCGCCCGCCTGTCCCTTACCTGCACGTCATAGCAGGATTCCTCTATGTGCGACTTGAGCATTGCCGGCGTGTCGCAGCGAACGAGCCGGCCATGGTGCATGAGCCCGACACGATTGCAGCGTTCTGCCTCATCGAGGTATGCCGTCGTGATCAGCACCGTCATGCCGTCCTTGACCAATTGATAGAGAATCGCCCAGAAATCGCGTCGCGAGACCGGATCCACGCCGTTGGTGGGCTCGTCCAGGAAGAGGATCTGCGGGTGGTGGAGAAGCGTGCACATCAGCGCGAGCTTCTGTTTCATCCCGCCTGAAAGCTTGCCCGCGGCCCGGCTGCGGAAGGGCTCCATCCTTGTCATCTTGAGCAGCCGGCTCATGAGCCCTTCGCGCTCGCTGTCCGAAATGCCGAACAGATCGGCATAGAATCTCATGTTTTCATCCACGGTCAGGTCTGCGTAGAGGCCGAAACGCTGCGCCATATATCCGATGCGGTCTTTCACCGAATCCACATCCTTCAGCACATTGAAGCCGGCAACCGTTGCCTGTCCCGCGCTGGGATCCAGAAGTCCGCAGAGCATCCGCAGAGTCGTAGACTTGCCGGCCCCGTCCGGGCCTACCAGACCGAAGATTTCGCCGCGTGCGATCTCGAGGGTGAGGTCATCGACGGCGACGAGGCCGCCGAAGCGCCTCGTCAGATTGGTTGTCTGGATCATCGAACTCGACATACTACAAACCTTCAAATCCTTGCCGTTTCTGCACGGATACAGCACCTTTCTTGGTGCCTTTGCGTCTTAGGGCTGGCGCAAGAATAACTTCACATTTTGCTGCAGGCCCCCTGCGGGCCGCAGCCTGAAAGGGCGCGGCGGCGGGTGGGCATCTGCTTCGTTGCCGCTCCTCGACGATATACACCGATATCGCCTGTGTCGCGGCGCCTCGCATCTGCCCGCCCAGCGCTCGCGCCAAAATGTGAATTTATTCTTGCGCCAGCCCTTTGGGGTGGCTTTTTAAAAGCCAGCGCCAAGGCCGAAGGCGCGAAGGAACAACAAACACTTTGGTCGCGGCTATGCTGCCCCATGGTTCTTCCTCCGCGTCCGAGCTGAAGCCCGGACCTACTAGACAACGCGGTCCCTACTTACTGCTATTGAGTTCGATTTCCGCGTCGGCAGGCATGTTTAACTTCAGCTCATGCTCCGGATTTTCGACTTCGATCTTGATGCGATACACGAGTTTGATTCGCTCTTCAGGTGTCTGGATTTGCTTTGGCGTGAATTCCGCCTGAGAGGAAATGAAAGAAATCCTCCCCGTATATATTTTGCCGGGATGTCCGTCGGTGGTCACCTTGGCTTTCATGCCCAACTTCACGCGCGGAAGGTCCTGCAGCCGTATGTACCCGCGCAACCAGGGCCTGTCCATCTCCCCGAGGGTCGCAATTGTGGTACCCGCCGCCAGCACTTCGCCCGCCTCGGCTGACTTGACCAGGACTACGCCGTTGATCGGAGCGACCACAAGTCCGTCCGCGATCTGCGTGTCCACCACGGCGACCTGCGCGCGTGCCTGCTCAATTTGCGCGCGACGGGTTTGGAGTTCCAGCTCCTTCCTTTTGAGTTCCAAGCGCGTCGCCTCCGCCTGCTTCAGGCCGGCGCGCGCCTGTTCGCTCTGGGCTCGGGCGGCCTCGATGTCTTCCTTCCTTGGTCCTTCCATCACCAGCGAAAGCCGCTCCTGCGCCTGCTGGACCAGGGCTTTGGTGCTGTCGAAACGTGTCCTGAACTGATCGTATTGCGCTCTCGAGATGTCGTCCGTCTTGAAGAGGACTTGCGCCCGTTCCCAGTCATCCTTGGCAAGGGCATGTTGAGTGCGTGCATCCTCCGCAGCGGCCTTGGCCTGCTCCTTTTCCTGCTCTCTCGAGCCCGCAAGCAGTTCCTGCAGTTTTGCCTCCGTTTGCCTCAATGCGGCGCGACGAGCTTCGATGTCCGCCTCCAGCGAGGCCCTCTGGAACTCGACGGCCGCCTTTTGTTGATCGGACATTGTTTCCGCGACTGTTACCGAGGCCATGTCGCGCGCCCGCTGTTTCTGCAGCTGGTCCACGTCGAGCCGCGCTATGACGGTCCCCTTCAGGACCTCGGCACCTTCATCGATGGGAAGCTCTATCAGCCGGCCCGGAGTTTTGAATGCAATGTTCACCTGGGTGAGTTCGATGTTCCCGGACACCGTAATCTTGTCGCTGCCGTTTCGGGTCCAGAGGCTGCACGAAGCAAGGCCGGCGCCGCTCAACCCGATGAGTGCGAGGACCGGCACATACCCTTTTTTATTGCCATTCATTTCTGCTCACTCCTGCTATTTTGTCGCATATTTGCAGCAGCATGCATATCCCCTCCATCCGGGAAGGGTTCCGATCGGTGAACCGCAAACTGCCGCGAACAGCGAAACGGCGCTCTTATTGAACCATCTGTCGAATTGTTCCTGTGGCGGTGCTCAGATCGATGCGCGCCACGTTATAGTTGAAAAGTGCGAGTATCCTGTTCCCCTGTGCGCGCTCGAGACGGGTCTGGGCGTCTGTGACTTCGATGCTGCTTCCCATCCCGGCCTTATAGCGGCGCTCGGCCTGCGCCAGCTCGTTTTCGGACAACGCGAGGCCTTCCTCGGCCGTTTTCACTTGCTCGTTGGCAGACCGTAAGCTGTCGAGTGCCAGCCTTATTTCCAGTTCGATCTGCGCCCGCAAATCCCTGGTGCGAATTCGCTCCTGTTGGAATTGAGAGGAGCTTTCGGCCCGCCGAGCCTCTCGACGGCCGCCGTCGAACACCGGGACGCGAACCGCGAATCCATACGTCCGGGTAGGGATTGCATGGTCGATGCCGGATCCGATCGATCCATAATCCGCAAACAGGTTGAGTGACGGGATGCGCTCCAGCTTTGTGGCGCTCTGGCTGAGACGGGCGGTTTCCTCGCGCCTGGCCTGGGCCTTCCAATCGGAGCGGCATTCAAGGGCCACCTGCAACGCTTGTTGAGCCGTGACTGCAGGAACGGGGGTGTATGATAGGCGCTCCGTGAGCTCCACGGCCGTCGAAAGGTCCAGACCCACTAGCCTCAAGAGTTGGAGATGCGCCTTGGTAAGATCGTTTTGGGCAACGAGCAGTCCCTGTTTCTCATTCGCGAGCTGAACGCTTGCGCGGGTGACCTCGAGACCGGTACCGGTGCCGGCGGTTTTCTGGTCGTTAGCCAGTTTCAGAAGGACCTCCGCGAGGTCAACGTTGGCCTTGGCCGTGTCAACGCTTGCCTGCGCTCTCAGAGACGCGAGATAGGCGCGCGCTACCTGATCCACTACCTGGTCCTGCGTGCTCTCCCGCTCTGCTTCAGCCTGGGTGACTCCGGAGCGCGAGGCCTGGAATCTCCGAATGGAACTGAGATCGAAGACCGATTGGCTTGCGGCCGCGCGCGCGTCGAAAACGCTGAAAGGACCCACGAACGTCGGGAACACAAAACCCGGAATCGGAAGCTGGATCCGGATGCCGAATGCAGCGAGATTTCGAGTCTGGCTCTGCTGCGACACGGAGGCATCCAGGTTGGGCAGCAGGGCCGCTCGTGCCTGCGCGGAACGAGCCTGCGCCTGCCGTATCAACTGCTCAGCGATCCGGACGCGGGCATTGCCGTCCGGGCTGAGAGCGATGTCGACCGCCTGCTTGAGACTCAATTGCAGGGTTCGGTCCGGGTCTGTCGCACGGGCGCCGATACTTTCCGCAGGTCCGGCTTGGGCCCGCAGGCCCGGAGCGACCGACAGCAGGTAAATCAGCAGAAACTTTCGAAGTCGGTTGGACATCGGCATTTACCTCCGGGAAGCGGCCGTTGAGTTCCCTGCGCGGCTTGCGGACGGGTGGACGGGATGGGCGATGGCCGGAACAGCCCTCTTCCCATGTCTGCCATTGATCCTCGCCGACAGCGGTGCCTTCAGTCCGGCGACCATAAATCCGATCAGCCTTTCGACCAGCCCATCGGTGTCCGCCGGATCGCAGACGCCGTCCGAGATAATCGCGAGCAGGCCTGATCCGGCCAGGGCGTGGGCCATTGCGCCGATAGAGAAGAAGACTCTCCAGTAAAGCTCACGAGGGGGTAGGTGCGGGAGAGCGCGGCGAAATGCCGCGCGGAAACGACCAATCTGCTCCCTCAACTCGGATACAAAAACGCGCTGCAATTGAACCGAGGGCCACGAATACATCCTTCCCATGAGCATGGCGAAACCCGTGCCTCCGGATGCCGGATCACCGCCGAGACGCAGGACGGGCTCGACGAACGCCCGGACGATTTTCTCCAAGGCAACAGGCTTGACGCCGGCCTCCGCCTCGTACGAGTCGAGCAGAGCGATGCGCCGTTCGTTCAATTTGCCCAACTTCCTGCCGAAGAGGGCGCGCAGGAGCGACTCCTTCGAATTGAAATGGTAATTTACCGCCGCCAGGTTCACCCCCGCTTCCCTTGTGATGGCGCGCAGCGAGGTGGCGTCATAGCCGCGTTCGGCGAAAAGCCGCTCGGCGGTGTCCAGGATGCGATCTTTAGTGTCTTGCATGTGTGCGAACGCCTCGATAAAACGATCGTTTGAATCGAACGTATGAATAATACAATCGTATTAATTTGTCAACCGCCTTTTTAGGTTCGGATGTTCGGGGAATTTACGATTGACGATTGGGTTCGTCGGACGGACTTCGGGTGCGCGACAAGCAGAGCGAGCGTAACTCCGAGCCTGCGATCGTAAATCGTAAACCGTCAATCATAAATTCCCTGGGCAGAGAGCCGCGGACTGGACTATTTTATTAAGGGTCCGTTCAAGGGCGCGGCAGTGTTCACATCAAAGAGAGAGATACATGGAAAGCGCAAAGACACGTGAGTTCGTCGAGAAGGTGTGGGACGATTCCATCGTTCCCCAGCTGACGGAATACATTCATATCCCCAACAAATCTCCCTTCTACGATCCGCAGTGGAAGGAGCATGGCCACATGGATCAGGCCGTGGCGCTGATCGAGCAGTGGTGCAGGGCCCAGGCCATTCCTGGAATGACCTTTGAGGTGGTGCGGCTCCCTGGGCGGACGCCGCTGCTGTTCATGGAAATTCCGGGCGCAGCCGGCGAGTGCGTGCTGCTTTACGGCCACCTCGACAAACAGCCCGAGATGACAGGCTGGCGGAACGGTCTCGGGCCCTGGACTCCAGTGATCGAGGGCGAGAAGCTGTACGGACGTGGCGGCGCCGATGACGGCTACGCTGTCTTCGCCTCGTTGACCGCCATCCGCGCCTTGCAGGACCAAGGTGTTCCGCACGCGCGTTGCGTCGTGATCGTCGAGGCCTGCGAGGAAAGCGGGAGCTACGACCTTCCCTTCTACATCGAGGCACTCGCCGAGCGGATCGGCGTGCCGGGTCTCGTGGTTTGCCTGGATTCGGGCTGCGGCAATTATGACCAGCTTTGGAGCACCACATCGCTGCGCGGGCTGGTGGCGGGAGACCTCAAAGTCGAACTGCTCAGGGAGGGAGTGCATTCCGGAGAAGGCAGCGGCGTGGCGGCGTCCAGCTTCCGCGTCATGAGGCAGCTGCTCAGCCGGCTGGAAAACGAGAAGACCGGCAAGATCATCCCCCGCGAATTTCACGTCAGGATTCCAAAGCAGGTCCTGGAGCAATCCGCACAAACCGCTCGGATACTCGGTGACGAGGTCTACTCCAAGCTGCCGTTTCACGAGGGAGTGCTGCCGGTCACGACCGATGTCAATAAGCTGATCCTCAACCGGACATGGCGGCCGGCTCTCTCCATCACCGGTGCGGCCGGCCTGCCTGCCTTGCAGGATGCGGGTAATGTGCTGCGCCCGATGACTGCGGTGCGTGTGTCGCTGCGCATCCCGCCTGGCTGTGATGCGAAGTCCGCCGGCGAGCGCCTGAAGACGCTGCTTGAGCAGGATCCGCCCTACGGGGCAAGGGTAAGCTTTGAGGTGAGCCAATGCGCCTCGGGGTGGAGCGCCCCCAGGCTGGCCCGCTGGCTTTCCGATTCGGTCGACAGCGCCTCCAAGGCCTTCTTCGGCGGCGATGCCGCGTACATGGGCGAGGGAGGATCGATTCCCTTCATGGACATGCTCGGGAAGCGATTTCCGAAGGCCCAGTTCCTCATCACGGGAGTTCTGGGCCCGAATTCCAACGCCCACGGACCGAACGAGTTCCTGCACATCCCGACAGGCAAGAAGCTCACTTGCTGCGTCGCACATGTGCTGGCTGACCAGTGCCGCAGGGCATAGATGCGGCGGGCAGAAATAGTGGACGAAGAAAACCCGCCGCCGATTTCACAAATTGTGCGAGCGGCCGTATTCACCCATCAATTCGTGAAATTCGTGGCGGCGGTTTTAGGCTCTTCGCGGTGACAGAGCAGGCCGGCAATGCAGACAAGGACGATACCCGGCCTCGCCGGCTTCTTCGACACTGCGGAACGGTACCCGATTTTCCGGCCTCATCCTGCGTGCATCGTGGCACGTGGGGAAGCAGTAGATACGAGTGCTCAGGCAGCCGATGTAGCGTACACCTTCGCACGCCAGCCGCTCGATCTCGGCGATCGGGGTATCCTCCCTTTTCAGTAGTTCCCGCTTGAGTGCGCTGCCGAACGCATATTGGCCGATGCCCCCGGCGGCGGGGACGATCCGGTGACAGGGCAGCAGCAGCGGGACCGGGTTGCGTGCCATAGTATTTCCAACCGCGCGAACGGCGCGAGGCCTGCCCGCCTCTTGTGCAAGCCACCCGTAGGTCCGCACCTCGCCCCGGGGGATCCGCCTGAGATGCAGAAGAACCTCCCGTTCGAATGGGGACAGTCTCGACAGATCGATCGGTGCTTTGGCTGCCGGTCTGCCCGCGGCGGCTTGCTGCAGCGCGTGTGCATAGGATTCGGGAATCGACGAACGCAGCGGCTTCCGCCCAACCTGCTTCTGGTAGCGCTGTTCGAAATCCATAGGCAGGGTTGATGTGGGGCAGATCAGCGTGATGCCCTTGCTGCTGAATCCCACCCACATGCGGCCCAACTCCGTCTCCACGTCAGCGTAGCGGTCGCCTCCGATGCTCCCGAGAATTTGACCGAGCATTTCTTTCGGTGCCGGGGCGCGCAGCTCGCGGGCTCGTGCTGCAAGCACCTCGATTTCGGCCAGCGCCCGGGCACAGTCTGCGCAGGACGACAGGTGATCGGTGGTCTCTCTGAGATCATGTCCTCTCAGCTCACCCGTTCGGAATCCATCCAGCACTTCCAAAACGACTTCACATTGCATCATGATTTCCCTGTCTCTCGAGTGCTTTCCGCAGAGCCTGCAGGGCGCGGAATACTTTTCCCCGCACCGAACTTTCGCTCGCGTTCATCACCGTGGCGATTTCCGCATAGGACAGTTCCTCCATGAAGCGTAGCAGAACCAGGTCCCTCGCCTCCGGACGCAACCGGGTGAGCGCGCGTTCCATCAAGTCCCGCTGTTCCCGCGCCTCCAAGGATGCTGCTGCTACGGGATGGGAACAAGCCGACTGCACGGAACCGTCGCCGTTCTCCGGTAAGGGCACTTCGGCCGAATACCGCCGGAGCTTGCGCTTGCTGTATGCCAGGTTGCGAGTGATGCGGAACAGCCACGGCTTCAGTTCCAGCACACGGCACTTGTCCTCGTCGTACCGTGATGTTAATGCCCGTATTGCCCTGATGAATGCGTCTTGTGTGACCTCCTGAGCCTCGAACCGGTCCCGGAGTAGGCGCAGGGCGTAGGCGAACAGAGCGTCTTCATAGTGTTGTACGAGCCGTTCGATTGCACCCTCTACATTTTGGTGCACCGCGGCTGCAAGACCTTCGGAATCCGATGCGGTACGATTTTCTCTCAAGTCAATTGCTCCGACACATATAACAGCTCGACCGCATGTTTCGTTCGGCCAAAAATGTCGCCGAGCGAAGGAAGGGGAGTCGCTCGTTGGTTGCGTCTATGCTGTCCAGTCTCCGTGTGGTATCCATTTATGCATGCTGCTTTTCCAAAGTCGGTTTCACGAAGGACTGAAGAATGGTACCATCACGCTCACTTTTCGACTCTGGAATACGCCCCGTGTGAGGCCCGGCTCGAGATATCGATGTCATCCCATCGGCGTTCTTGAAGTTGACGCTGTCGAGCGGATTGCCATCGGGACGATCTCGCAAGAGGATGCCAGACGCTCCGGATTTTCCAGCCGCGTGGAGCTGTTCGACTATCTGAGTGGGCTTTCCAAGACTCAGGTGACGCCGGATTCCGAGGTATATCGCGTGCGCCTCCACTACGGCGGAGACGGGGATCGAGTGCCACTGGCATTGGAGACCAACCTATCGCCCGAAGAAGTAGCTGCCATCGCCGGGCGGTTGGGCAAGATGGATGCGACCAGCGCGACCGGCCCGTGGACCAGACAATCGCTCTCACTAATCGAGAGCAATCCGAGAGTCGCGGCCTCGAAGCTCGCCAAAATACTGGGACGCGAGACGGCTCCATTCAAGGCGGATGTGGTCAAGCTGAAGAAGCTCGGGCTCACCCAGAGTTTCGAGGTGGGATACGAAGTCTCTCCTCGCGGCCGTGCTTTCCTTGAATTGGAAAAGGCAAACACCGCCACCCAATAACCGGTGCAGCATAGCCGCAACCAAGAGTGGAAGGTCGTAACGGCGTCAACGTGTCACTGCGAGTTTCAAGTTCGCCGTTCGCGGTGGTTCGCAGCCGGTACTCCGCAACCTTTGCGAACCTCGAACTGTGACCTTGCTGTATGCACTTTTCGGCATGAGTTATTCCTCCAAGATGTGAGGCAGGGCTCGAAGAGTTTCAAAGGATGCTTTTAGTTGCAGCCACTAGCCGATATAATCCGCGGTGTCAAAAATGAATCCGATATGAGGAGTCCCTGATATGTCTAAATCTGCCGTGCTTCAATCCGCCAACAGCATCGCCAAAATCGAAGAGATCCTGGGAATCAAAGCGGTTTCGCTGCTCGAACATGAGTGCAAGACCGTGTCCAAGGATCAGCTCCACTTGCCGGGCCCGGATTTCGTTGAACGCATATGGGCCTCGAGCGACCGGCCCGCTCCCGTGCTGCGCAACCTGCAATCCATGTTTGATCACGGCAGGCTTCGCGGCACAGGCTACCTCTCCATCCTGCCGGTCGACCAGGGTATCGAGCACTCCGCCGGCGCCTCGTTTGCTCCCAATCCGATCTATTTCGACGGCGAGAACATCGTAAAGCTCGCAATCGAGGGCGGCTGCAACGCGGTGGCTTCAACCCTCGGCGTTCTCGGTTCCGTCGGCCGCAAATACGCACACAAGATTCCGTTCATTCTGAAGTTCAACCACAATGAGTTTATTTCCTATCCGAACTCCTTCGACCAGATCTTGTTCGCAAGCGTAGAGCAGGCCTTCGACATGGGTGCTGTGGCGGTGGGCGCCACCATTTACTTCGGCTCCGAGGAATCGAAGCGGCAGATCCAGGAAGTAACGGCCGCCTTTCAGGCGGCGCATCAACTCGGCATGGTGACCATTCTCTGGTGCTACCTGCGCAACTCCGCCTTCAATAAGACCAAGGAGGGCGGCCCAGATTATCACGTCGCCGCGGATCTGACAGGTCAAGCCAACCATCTGGGGGTGACGATCGAAGCCGACATCATCAAGCAGAAGCTGCCGGAATGCAACGGCGGCTATGAAGCCCTGAAGTTCGGAAAAACGAGCAAGAAGGTGTACTCAGATCTCACCACGGATCATCCTATCGACCTGACCCGCTACCAGGTGATGAATTGTTATATGGGCCGTTCGGGACTGATCAACTCGGGTGGCGCCAGCGCGGGCGAAAGCGACCTGGCAGAGGCGGTGAAGACGGCCGTCATCAACAAGCGCGCAGGCGGCATGGGCTTGATTTCAGGACGCAAGGCATTCCAGCGGCCCATGAAGGACGGGGTAGCGATTCTGAACTCCATTCAGGACGTCTACCTCTGCAACGAGATCACCGTCGCCTGAAGAGTTTTTGCGATTGATGATTTACGATTGACGAATGAAAAGCGGTCGTAGGTTGCTGAGGCTCATTACTTCAATTGTCAATCGTAAATCATAAATCGTAAATCATCCCTATGAGAGTCCACCTCCAGTACGGGATCGATGGAATTGGGGTGGAAATCCCCTCGGCAAACGTCACGGTCGTACAGCCTGTGTTTGTCGAGGGGCTTCCGGATGAGGCTGCTGCTTTCGCCGCCGCGGTACGTGCCCCGATCGAATCACAGCCCCTGCGCGAACTGATCCGCACGAGTGATCGCGTGGCGATCGTGATCCCCGACGTGACTCGCCCCCTGCCCACAGCCCGCCTCCTGCCATGGGTTCTGTCCGAGTTGTCTCACGTTCCTGCTCGGAACATCACGATCATTAACGGAACCGGATCTCACCGCGAGAATACCCGGGAAGAGCTTGTTGCGATGGTGGGAGCTGAGGTAATGACCCGAGTGCGCGTGGTGAACCATACGGCGCACGATACGGCGCGCCTTGCTTTTGCCGGGAAGACCACCGACGGACGCAGAATTCTCCTGAACCGGGAATATGTAGCGGCTGACAGGCGCATTGTCCTTGGATTCATCGAGCCGCACTTCATGGCCGGCTTTTCCGGTGGATACAAGGGCATTTTCCCGGCACTCGCGGACATAGACTCGATCATGCATTATCACCGGGCTTCGGTAATCGGGGACTCCGGCAGTACCTGGGGCCTTTTGGAAGGGAATCCGACGCAGGAGCAGATTCGTGCCAACGGGTCCGTTCTTCCGGTCGACTTCTGCATCAATGTCACGCTCAATCGACACCGGGCGATAACAGGGTTCTATTGTGGAGATCCCCTCGCGGCCCACCGGAGGGGATGCGAATTCGCCAAGGCGACTGCAATGGTCCGATGCGAGCGGGACTTCCCCGTTGTGATCACAACCAACGGCGGCTATCCTCTTGATCAGAACCTCTATCAGGCAGTGAAGGGCATGTCGGCGGGCGCGCAAATTGTGGAAAAAGACGGATTCATTCTGGCGGCGGCGCGGTGCAACGACGGATTTCCCGCTCACGGCAATTTCCGCAAGCTGCTGTTCGAGCATCGTTCGCCGCAGGCGATACTGGACACCATCACTGCGCCGGGCTTTTCGCTCTATGATCAGTGGGAAGCTCAAGTCCTGGCGCTCATCCTGCTGAAGGCGCGCGTGGGACTTTACAGCGACATGCCCGTCGACGAGGTGAGGTGCGCGCACCTCGAGCCGGTCTCCGAGATAAGCCGAAGGATTGCCGAGGAACTGGAATCGGCCGGTCGGGACGCCACGATCGCGGTTCTTCCCGAGGGTCCCATGACAATTCCCTATCTCCCGGGCGCGGTCGACGCTATGGGTCCTCGGGAAGGCAGCCGAGTTCAGACTTCGAACCCCTGGCCGTGAGCACGAGCGTGCACGTGTCGCGCTAGTTGAGGCTCGCAACTGAGCGCCGCGAGTTTCTTCCCGGTCAGCTCCGAGTATACCTTCTCCACCTGAGACGGGAATGGATCCCAACCGGCCCCGCGCTCGCCCACAAAGCGGGCAATCCTGCCAATCGCATCCTCCTTATCCAATGTCGATGCGGACTGCCTCCTTTCCAGGCAGGGATCCGGTGAGCCGGGAGATGGCAACAACAAGAACTCCTGCAACGGCGCCTAACGTGATTGTGAATCCCACCCAGGCGACCAGTTGCGGAAAGAAGGCCAGCCAGAGAAATCTAGGGACCGGGCTCATGGAGAACTGGGGCGGCATTCCCACGTAGTCATAGTGAGTTCCCCAGTTTTCCAACATCGCGAAGAACATCACAACCGCTACTGGGATACGCGCCGCGTACCCATAGAGCAGCAATGCCTTGAACAGGTCCGGCCATCCGAAGTACTGAATCACCCCTGCAAGGGCCCAAAAGAACCAGATGAAGATCAGTATCTCCGGGAAGTTTATTTTAGTGGCATCATGAATGCGAGCGACAATCGGGCTAAACACCAGGAAAATGACGATGCCCAGGGATGCGGAGATTGCCGCCTTTCCGAGGGAGCGTGGCCCGTGCCCGGCGCGTGCGAGTTTCCAGGCGAAGTAAATCCCGAAGATCGCCGCAAGCCACGTGATTCCGAAAAACCATGAGACACCCTGGGGCACGATGCCGCCTGTCTCCCTGCTGAACCATCTTTCAGACCAGTGCCTCAGTTCTCCGGTCAAGCGCACCAGGGTGATGGCCAGCGTCAGGAGAGCAGGCACCAGTATCAGCCGCATAGGGTTGACATTTGGAGTGAACACAGGTTCCTCCTGTGAATGGATTTCGGATACTCTACCACGGTACAGCTGAGCCGCAACCGTAGTGTTCTTCTGCCATTTTGGGCGCAGAACGGCTTGGCAAGAGGAAGGGGCAGCCGGCAGAAGAGCCGAGCATTCATTTGCAGGGAGCGTTGGCTTCGATCTATCTGGCTGAGAGGCGAAGCTGAGG
>DASQID010000621.1:0-6495 GCA_035631775.1 Acidobacteriota bacterium | reverse complement strand
TGCACATATCTCTGTCGTTCGGAGTCAAGCCCCGGTTGCGGGAGGTACGACAGGTAAACCCAAGGCCGAAGTCCGCCGCTACACGGTCATCAATATCTATGCCCAATCTATATCGCTGAACAAGGTTGGCTATTTCGGATTGGGCCCGGATACCTTGAGGTCACAGCAGTCGGTGTTCGGGATGACGGAGAGCATCGTCGGAGCGAATGTAATCAAGCCCATCCCGGGTGGCTTGAATCTTTCCCTGGTGGGCGAAGTGAATGGGCGCTTCGTGAACGTGCGCGGGAACCATGATGGGACCAGTCCATCCATCGAACAGGTTTATGCGGAAGCAACTGCGCCCGGCCTGGTCAGGCAGCCCGGATTCGCTCAATTCGGCGAGGGCGTGCGGGTCGCACCCATGTTGTTTCGCGACTATCTTTGGTTGAACTACCTGGCCGGTTTTCAACAGTTCGTGGCGCCGTCCGCCTCACGCTATTCCTTCATGCGCTGGACGATTGACCTCCGGCACAGCTTCGCTCTGTACGGAAGGGCGCCATCATCCGCGCCCAGAGACACGAACGGGCCCGACGAGTGCGCATCCACTGTGGGTGCCGAGAAATGTCCTTCTGTGCCGGTGACGCGGAATCTTTATGGAGCCATCGGCGTCCGGCTTCTGATCTCCGAATCTGTCACCGCGGCGACCAGCGTCGTGCCGTTCTACTTCCAGCCTACCCTGGGAGGATCTGACGTCGACGGTGTTCCAGCCTTGAGCTCGTACAATGATTATCGCTTCAGGGCTCCGAATCTCCTGCTCTTGCGCGCCAGCTTCGAACATTCCATCTGGGGTCCTTTCGGATTCGAATTTCAGGCAGACCAGGGGAAGGTGGCGCTCGCGCGTGGCGATGTCGGATTCAATCACCTGAAGCACACCTTCGCTACGGGATTGACGCTTCGCGCCGGAGGCTTTCCGTTTGTTTTCATTATGTATGCCTGGGGCGGCGGGGAAAGCAACCACACCATCTTTAACATGAACTCGTCATTGCTTGGGGGATCTTATCGTCCTTCCCTGTTTTGACGGCGAATCCCCCGAACGCTGTACACGAGTGACATGTGGCTCCGGGCTTAAAGCCCAGACCCACCTGTAAACAGTGCGGAGCATAGGCGATTCGCTCGGAGGAATCACCTCTGCGAAATTCATTTGTCGCGCAGCAAGCTACCCGGAGCGCTATGGCTTGCTTTCATGTGGGGTCCGGGCTTTCAAGCCCAGACCCACATGAAAACAAGGACGTGGACATCTCGCAGTGTTGAGACTCTTCACACACGTCATCGCTCGCACTCACATACCACCGCGGGTATAGCTCGTCGCTCGCGCCTTTCCAGCGGGCCCGAGGGCCAGTAGAATGTGAAGCCATTCTTGTGCCAGTCCTGGGACGCAAAGGCGCCAAGACAGGTGTCGTATCGTCATTGAAATGACAAGGATTTGAAGGTTTGTATTACACTGGACGTCATTCTTCGCAGGAGGTCCTCATGCGAGATCCCATGTCATTCCACAAGCCGATTCCGGAGCCGTGGCAGAGGAGTGGGCTGGTTGAGCGCTTGCGTCACTGCGTCTGTTTGTCGATGTGGGGCGTCGGTCTGCTCGTACTTGCCCTTCCCGCTGAAACAAACAGGCGGCCAGGCCCTAACGTTGTTCTCATCTATTGTGACGATCTCGGCTATGGAGACGTGGGCTGTTACGGCTCCAGCATTCCCACGCCGAACGTGGATCGCCTGGCTGCGGAAGGAATGATGTTTACCCAGTTTTATTCCGCCAACCCCGTGTGTTCGCCCTCCAGGGCGGCACTGCTTACCGGGAGGTACCCGACTCGCGTGGGCGTGCCCAGGGTGCTATTTCCGAAGGACACGACAGGACTGCCGGATGATGAGATGACCATCGCACAGATGCTCAAGGCCAATGGATACAAGACCATGTGCGTGGGCAAGTGGCACCTCGGGCATCTCCCCCGGTTTCTGCCGACCAGCCGCGGGTTCGACGAATATTTCGGCATTCCGTACAGCAATGACATGAGCCCCCGGCCGTTGATGCACAACCTCGAAGTCCTGGAAGAGCCTGCCGTGCTCGAGACACTCACTCCGCGCTATACCGAGCAGGCCTTGAGGTTCATCGAGCGATCGAAGGATTCTCCATTCTTCCTATACATGCCTCATACCTACCCACACATTCCTTTGGGTGCCTCCGACCGGTTCCGCGGCAAGTCGGCACAGGGGCTCTATGGCGATGTGATCCGGGAAATCGACTGGAGCGTGGGGCAAATTGTGGAAACGCTGAAGAGGCTTGGGCTGGAGAATGACACGCTGGTCATGTTTTCGAGCGATAACGGTCCCTGGTATCTGGGGAGCCCGGGCAAACTGCGGGGCCGCAAGGGGACTACCTATGAAGGGGGCGTGCGTGAACCCTTCATCGCTCGTTTCCCCGGGCGAATACCGGCGGGTGCTGTCTGCAAAGGTGTCGCGGGCACGGTCGATATCCTGCCGACGATCGCCGGTCTGTGCAATGCAAAGCTGCCCGTCAAGCCTCTGGACGGGATCGACATCTGGCCCCTTCTTTCCGGCCGGAAGGATTCGATCGAACGCGAGGCCCTGCTTTATTTCGACGACTGGAACGTGCAGTGTGCCCGCTGGGGGAGGTGGAAACTGCACTTCATGCGTTACAACGTTCCGCCGTATGTTCCAGTTCCTCAGGGGGGAAGGATGAATTTGCAGCTGCCCGCCCCGGAGCTTTACGACCTGGAGGCGGATCCGGACGAGAGCTACGATGTGGCTGCCGAGAATCCAAAGATAGTCGCTGCAATCCAGCTCCGCGTGGAACGATTGCTGGAGGGATTCCCGGAGGAGGTCCGCAAAGCCTATCGGGAAGCCAAAGCTCTCCAGGTTGAGAAAACCAATGCCGGACAGGTACCAAGATTGAAGAAGAAGTGAGTACGCAAGAATTGACGATTAACGATTTACGATCAATCGTCAAAAATAAATCCTCACGCCCCGGGATTATTGGTTGGCGCACCTTCAGGGCGTTCTCTGGACGACAGACACTTCCTATCCTAATTTAAGCGCGGCGAGGACGCCGGCCGCACTCATGAGAAGCACCAGGGCGACACCGATTCCACTGGCAATATTTTTCCAGCGCGCCGGTTTCCGGCACCAACTCACTAGTCCAATGGAGAACAGCAAGGTTTGCAGGACAACCTCGGGAAGACCGAACAGGTGGAGTTTAATAGGAAGTTTGGTGTACAGAATTCCCTCGAAGGAACCGGGAGATGGGCCTGCGGTGCCCAAGATTGCCAGCCCGAGAAACAGAGTCCAGAGCAGCAATGCACCATTGCTTCTGCGGATGAAATGTGATGCGAAGGGGTAGAGGATCGCCGCGAAAAGCAATCCCCGGACGAGCTGAAATGCCGGCCCAGCAGCTACCCACGGGGATGTCGTGGGCCGCATCAGGTACCGGAGTTCCGTGTTCTGGAAGGCCTGACGGTAGTCCAGAATTAAAAACGCCGCTATGCCGAGCGCGAAGTAGGTCAGCACGTGCAGCGATACCACCCGCCAGGCAAACGCCTTGAGAGTCGGCAAGGGGAAATCAACAGTGTCAGAAGCAATATCGGATGTTGCAACGCCGGTTTCTTGCGTGGGCATGATTCCCTCCTGTGCTGAGTGCCACTCTGTCATACCCGGTGCCATAAGCAATTTTCTTCAGGCGGACTGTCGGGATAAGGTGTCGAGCAGTCGGATTTGAGGTTCAATGTGGGACGGGAGCTGCTGCTGCCGGCCAGCAGTGTCGCGCGGAAGCCGGCGATCTTGTGAGCACACACCCGAAGAGGAATCCCCGCCATAGAGCCGCCCGAGTGGACCAACCGCTCGGGGGCCCACATCATCAAAGTAACCTCGGTGTAGTGGCTACTGTCTTTTCCAGCCGTGGACCATTGTCAGCAAGCCGATCAGCATTGTGCCTCCGCCGGAGGTCAGATTGCTGCGTCTTCAACTTGGTCCGGAGCAGGGGACAATGTTGGACAGGACACCGAGGATGAGGACGACAGCGGCAATTGCCGCTGCAGTGCCGGCGATCCGCAGCGCAATCCGATGCCGCCCTAGAGACCCGAGTATCCACAGTCCTGCTCCGAACATAGCCGGCCCGGCAATTAGCCACAGGACCCCGATTCCAGCATAAGTGGGACCAATCAAGGACCACTCGCGAACTACCCGGTATCCGGCAACGGTAATCGCGTAGCCGAAAAAAAACATCACAGCGGATATACCAACAGATATGACGATGCGTCTCGCCTTCCGGGACGAGGATTCCACTTGTGTGTGCGTCATCTGATCATTCATGAGAAAACACCTCAACGTTCACAACCCACATTAGCTATTCGAGAGCGAAGGAAATGAACTCGGGAGAGCGCAGGCATCCCGGCAACTCCACACTCTTTGAAAGGGCCGTTTATGAATAATCCCTGCTGCTATCCTAATTCTGAGTTTCTGATTTGTATATCCTTTTGATGAGGCGGCTCTACATCCCGGGCGGGACGAACGGGGTGGTGGCCTACAGGGCAAGCGCCTGCAGTAGGCTGAAAAGAGCCGGAAGAGCCGCAAGTACTGGTCGGTCTTGCCCACGAGGAAATCCCGTCCCCGTGCTCGGGTTCAGGCATAGAATAAGCAGATGCTGGTCAACTCTGCGCTTCGAGGGGGAGATCAACCCATGGACATTCTCAACGCCATTGGAAACACCTCGTTGGTTCGACTTCGCAAGGTCGTTCCGCCCAATTGTGTAGACATTCTGGTGAAGCTCGAGTGGGAAAACCCCAGCGGCAGCGTCAAGGACCGGATGGCGCGGCGCACCTATCCACCGCGCAAGGCCTCGAAACTTTCCGAAGGCTGTGCGAAATCACGTGACCACAGTAATCTAGCCTAACTCCGGCAGCTTAGCGCAGCCTTACGCGAAGTCAATCCTCGCGGTTCTATCGGCTCGCCAGCAGCGGCGACAGGCAGTAATTGGAAGAGTTCGTCCGGCCGGTCATGGTCCTTCGCTTCTGACCACCCAAATCGATTGAGTATATATTCCAGGCGCCGGAATCATTGGAACAGAAGATCACGCTTTTGCCGTCGGGCGTGAAAAAAGCATTCATCATGCGCCGCAATCCTGCCGAGAGCAGAACCTGCTTGGTCCCGTCGCAATCGATCAAGCGTGTCCCATTGGCGGACTGCAGCAACAACCTGCTGCCGTCCGGAGACCACATGACGTAGGAAACCACCTCCAGGTCCACGCGCCTTTTGCCCGTGCCGTCAGCCGCGACGACGAAGACTCCGGCATCCTTGGCATCTGCATCAGTCTTCGGGAATGCCACATAGGCAATGCTCTTTCCATCGGGAGACCACATGGGACGGTAATCGATGGTCGCGCCGTTTGTCAGACGTTCCCTATGCCCGCCATCCGCACTGATGAGATAGAGCCCGCCGTCTTCTGGATCCCCGAAACCGACCGCCAGGCGGGTGCCGTCGGGCGACCAGGAGGCGGAGACGTTGCGGCCGGTGCCCGGCAATCGGGTCTTACCACCGGTTTGCAGATCAAGTATGTACACAGAGGCCATGGAATTCCTGATCCCATTCAGCACCTCCATCGAGTTGCGGTCAGGGCTTTCATATGAGGAAATGAAGAACAGATGCTGGCCGTCGGGTGCCCACGCAAAATCAACCACAGGGAAATCAAGAAGCCGTTTCTGGTTCCCACCTGTGGCATCCATGACGTACAGCAAATACTCGTTGCGCATGTTGTATTTTTTCAGGATGTCCGCGTCCTCGCCCCGCAGCGAATAAAATGCGATCCTCTTCCCGTCCGGAGACCAGGAAGCGAAGCGGAGCTGCGCATTCTTATCCGTGGTGAGTATTTTTGAACCGGTGGTGTCGGAGTTCATCGAGAATATGCCGTATTGTCCCGGAGTGCTTGGTACGAAAGCGATCTTGAATTTTTCCGAACCGCCGGGAGTCTGCGAACATGCCACGCAAGAGAGAAGCAGGCCAAGAGCAATCGTTGTGCCGGACCTGTGGGGACGCCGCACGCGTGTTTCCGCCATAGTTGGATCGGATCGATATCCCATGCACTAAGCTTAGTGCACGATTGGCAAATAGGGTGACATATTTTGTGAAAACGCAGGCAAACCCGCTTTCAGACGCGCTGACGCCCCTCCAATCGATGTCAGGGCCATCCATCATCCATTTGCCAAGTTTCGAATTGTCATATGGAACCCTGCGACTTGGACCGCGACCCGGACAGTCGACATTGACCGGAAACCGGGGAAAAAGGCCTACCTCAGGCAAGTAAGGCTGTGTTAGTTTCTATCGATGTTCGTATCCACAGGAGACTGCAATGAAAAGGGCCAAACGGATTCTCGTAGGATTGAAGACACTGGAACATGCCGGTGAGCTGACGGATCTGGCCTGTCGGCTGGGTACCAAAGGGGCATCGCT
>DASQID010000620.1:0-10379 GCA_035631775.1 Acidobacteriota bacterium | reverse complement strand
CGAGAGGAGCCTCGCAAGTTTAGCTGAAAATAGCCTAAGATTTCAGTCGTCAATCGTCAATTGGGCTCGGCAGATCTCCATTTAAGCCTCTGATTACGATGGTTGCGTATTCATGGCGGGATCCCCCCTCATTGTTCATTCATTCTCCAAGATAAATCTGGCGCTGTCCGTCCTGGGCCGGAGGGCCGATGGCTTCCACGAGATCCGCACAGTCTTTCAAAGCATCGATCTGTGCGACGAACTGGAGTTTCATCCGGGTAAGGAGCTGGAGGTATTCTGTGCGGATCTTCCTGATGTGTCTCCCCATGAAAACCTCGTATGGAAGGCTGCTTCAAAACTCGCTCGTGAAATTCCGGGGAAATTGGGGGCGAGAATCGTCCTGAGGAAGAAGATACCTTCCGGCTCCGGGCTCGGGGGCGGGAGCGCCAACGCTGCAGCAACCCTCCTCGGCCTCTGCCGGTTTTGGGACCTCTCAGTTTCATCCGCGCGCCTGCAGTGCATGGCTGCTGAACTGGGTTCCGATGTTCCGTTTTTCTTGCAGGGCGGCACCGCGTTAGGGGTGAGCCGCGGCGACGAGATCTACCCTCTGACGGAACTCCCCTCCGCCAATCTGCTGATCGTCATTCCGGACGTGCATGTTTCGACCGCGGAGGCGTACCGCTCGCTGAGTTTGGGATTGACTTCCACGCCTTCTGCCCATAAAATTCAGGGTTTCTGCAGACGGCTCAGGGAAGGTATGCCCTCCCTGGCTGAGATCTTTTATGACTTCGAGACCTCGATCCTCTCTGCCTACCCCGCAATCCGGGAAGCCAAAAACTTCCTGATCCAACGGGGCGCGACGGCATCATTACTGTCAGGCAGCGGATCATCTGTCTTCGGATTCTTCAGTGATGAGGAGTCAGCTCTCGCAGCCTCCCGGGCCGCAACGAGGGAGACGTGGCGAGTGTTTCCGGCGAAGACGCTTTCCAGTGCTGAATACCACCAGCGCACGTTCGGTTAGCAGCCGGCATTCCCCATCACACACCCGGACCCTCGGACTCGGATCATCTGGATCCGGAATCGATGATTGCTGGGGCGTCGTCAAGCGGTAAGACACAGGTCTTTGGAACCTGCATTCGGAGGTTCGAATCCTCCCGCCCCAGCCAACCCGTACCAGTTCCTGGGAAGAGCAGAGGCGATGTCGACCAGCCCTTACAGTTCCTCGGAGAGTGAATTGAAGGTTTTTTCCGGCAATGCCAATGTGCCGCTGGCGCAGGAGATCTGCCGCAAACTCAAGATTCCCCTGGGCAGGATAACTCTAACCACGTTCAGTGACGGGGAGCTCTATTGCCAGATCTTGGAGAACGTCCGCGGAAGGGACATATTCGTCATCCAGCCCACATGCTGTCCGGTCAACGACAACATGATGGAGCTGCTTATCATGATCGATGCCTTCAAGCGCTCTTCCGCTTCACGCATTACCGCCGTCATGCCCTATTACGGCTATGCGCGGCAGGATCGCAAGGACAAGCCCAGGGTTCCGATCTCATCCAAGCTGGTGGCGGATCTCTTGACGGCGGCAGGAGCCGACCGGATCCTGACCATGGATCTTCACGCCGGCCAAATCCAGGGTTTTTTCAACATTCCGGTCGATCACCTCTTCGCATCACCGGTGCTTATAAGATATCTGCAGAAGCTGCGCATGCGCGACCTTACGCTGGTCTCGCCGGATGCAGGCGGAGTCGAACGCGCGCGCGCCTTCGCCAAGAGATTGAACGGCGAATTGGCCGTGGTCGATAAGCGCCGCGTAGGGCCAAACGAAGCGGAGGTTATGCACGTCATCGGCCAGGTGGGCGGGCGGAACGTCATCATCTGCGACGACATGATCGACACAGCCGGCACATTGGTCAATACCGTCCACGCGCTGCGCAAGAAAAAAGCAAAGCGCATACTCGCCTGTGCCACTCACGGGGTGTTGAGCGGGCCCGCGATAGAACGGCTGAAGAAGGCGGAATTGGACGAGATCATTCTTACAAACACGGTGCCGGTCGAGAAGTCGAAGGTGCTGCCCGGCATGGTTTTCCTGAGTGTCGCGGGGCTGCTGGCAGAAGCGATCCGAAGCATTCACGAAGAGACGAGCGTCAGCAATCTATTTGTATGAAGTATCTGTACAAGGAAGGAGTCTGAGTACATGGCACAGATTGTAATCGAGGCCCAGCGGCGAGCCCCCGGAGGCAAGAACGTCAACAGGCGCCTGAGGAATTCCGGCAGAATCCCTGCAGTGCTGTATGGCCCGGGCAAGAAGCCTCGGGCTGTCACCGTGGATCCTGAAGTCCTGAAGGACATCCTTTATTCGGATTCCGGTCAAAACACCATTTTTTCCGTCAGCGTTGAAGGCGGGGCGCACTCTAATGTAATGGTCAAGGATTATCAGCTGGATCCTGTCCAAGGAAACCTCATCCACGCGGACCTCTTCGAGATAGCAATGGATCAGCTCCTCGAGTTGACGGTGAACGTTGAGGTCGTCGGAGAAGCCGAAGGAGTGAAGCTTGGAGGCGGCATCATGGACCTCGTCACCCGCACGATCGAGGTGGAGTGCCTCCCTTCGGACATCCCCGATTCCATCAAGGTGGACGTCAGTCCCCTGAAGATCAATGAATACATCCGGGTGAAGAACATCCAGGTGGATCCGAAGGTGAAGATTCTCACCGATCCCGAAGTGGTGATTGTGACGATCGTGCCGCCGATCAAGGAGGAGGTCCCGGTCGAGGCTCCAGTCGAAGCTGCTGAACCGGAGGTGATCAAGAAGGGCAAGGTTGCTGAAGAAGGCGAGGAGGAAGAGCAGAAGGGAAAGCCCCCCAAGGCTGAGGGAAAGGCCCCCAAGGCTGAGGGAAAGGCCCCCAAGCCTGAGGCAAAACAATGAGCACATTGCGGATTGCGGATCGCGGATCGCGGATCGAGCATCCAGGATTTCTAATCCGCAATCCGCAATCCGCAATCTGCAATTGGATGCGGCGCTGAAATGGAAGGCGGCGCTCCCACGGTGGTTGTCGGTCTCGGAAATCCGGGCGACGGATATGCGAACAACCGTCACAACGCCGGATTCCTGGTCGTTGATGCCTTGGCCCGGGAGGCCGGACGCCGGACGTGGTCGAGGGAGTGCCTGGCTAGCACGTGCATGGTGGAGCTTGAAGGAAGGGTCTTAATGCTGGTGAAGCCGCTCACGTTCATGAACAAAAGCGGCGATACGGTGCGCCAGCTCAGACTGAAGTACGGGACGTCGCCGCAAGACCTGCTGGTGGTGCTCGATGATCTGAGTCTGCCTCTAGGCCGCATTCGGATTCGCGAGAGGGGGAGCGCAGGCGGGCACCATGGTCTCGAGTCGGTTCTGGAAGCCATGGAAAGCACGGAGATCCTCCGCCTCCGTCTCGGCATCGGCGAGGAGCAGATGCCTCCGGAAAAGGCAGAATTCGTGCTTGGGGACTTTTCCTCGGGCCGGCAGCCGGAAGTGAACGAAATGATTACCAGGGCCTGTGACGCCGTGAAAATGGTCGTGCGCGACGGTGTGGCGAGGGCCATGGCTGTTTATAACGCTTAGGGTCTGTCACAGAATAACAGGTCCACTTTGCTGCAGGCCCCCCGAGCGCCTGGAGGGGCTCGTGCCAAAGTGCAGACGATATTCGTCGGCAGACCACCAGGCAGTAAAAGGAGAGAACCGTGAGAACTTACGAAGTGGTATTCGTCGCCGCTCCCACGCTGAGCAACGAGGAACTGGAAGCCTTCATCAATCACACGCAAACCGTGGTCGAAGGCAAGAACGGCAAAGTGATAAAGGTCGACAATTGGGGCAAGAAATCCCTGGCCTACAAAATCAAGAGGTACCGGGACGGATATTACGTGGTCCTCACGCTCGAGGGCGATGGAGCCATGATCGCCGAATTGGAGCGGCGGTTCAGGGTTACAGACCATGTGATGCGCTTTATCTCAGTACGCATCGACGAAGATATGAAGCGCTCGGAAAAGCTCAAAGTGATGAGGCAACGGAAATCCGCTTCGAAGCCGCAACCGGCGGCGAGCCGGCCCGAAATTAACGTTAATGCGGAGGCTCATCCTCCGACGGAGCCTTAGGATCATAAGACTCGGATCCGGACGAAAGCCAGATCAAGCGACAGAAAGGTTCACTTTTATGCCAGCACCAAAACGATTTGCGATTCGGCGCAAGAGGATCTGCAAATTCTGCGCCGAGAAAATCACCTACATCGACTACAAGGACGGCAAGCTGCTCTCCCATTTCATTCCGGAACGGGGGAAAATACTTCCCCGCAGGATCAGCGGAGTCTGCTCAACGCATCAGAGGCAGCTGTCGGAAGCCATCAAGCGTGCGAGACATCTGGCCATTCTTCCTTTCGTCGCGGACTGAGGACATCTATCGAGAGGGTGAGACATGAAGGTCATTTTGAAGCAGGACATCGACAAGCTGGGGAAAACTGGGGATGTTGTAAAAGTCGCCCCCGGGTATGGGCGAAATTACCTCATCCCGCGGAAAATTGCGGTTGAGGCGACTCCCGGCAACCTCAAGATCACGGAAATTGAAAAACTGTCGGCGGCGCGCCGCGATCAGCGCGACAAGCAGGCGGCAAGCCTTCTTGCGCACGAAATCGTAAAGCTGGTTGTCACCATCCGTCGAAAGGCAGGCGAGGGCGGCACCCTCTACGGCTCCGTCACGGCCCTGGATATCGCAGACTATCTCATTACCCACAAGATCGATGTAGACAAACGCAAGATCCAGCTCGAGGACCCTATCAAGACGATCGGCGAATATCAGGTCCCGATTCGCCTCCACCGCGAGGTCACGGCTCCCATCAAAGTCATCGTGGAAGCAGAGGCAGAGCCGGCAGCAGAACCCGCCCCATGAATGATTGACGATTTACGAGCGACGATTGACGATTGAACGGTGCCGTTGTTCGTCATTCGTCTTTTGTAATTCTACATTCGCTGCTAAATCCTCTTTATAGCGCTTGGCGTCTTCCTGTCTTGGTGCTAAAAGAGTATCTGCCTGAGGGTGGATTCCCACATGCCGACCGACATCAGCCTTGAGAAAACGCTTCCGCACAACCTGGAAGCCGAGCGCTCCGTCCTTGGCGCGATCCTTCTGGACGACAAGGCTGTCTTCACCATCTACGAAGTTCTGAGAGCCGACGATTTTTACCTGGAGGGCCATCGAAGGATCTTCGAGAAGATGATCCTGCTCGCCAATGATTCGCGCGCAATCGACCTGGTCACGCTGAAGAATGAGCTCCAGCGAGCCGACGACCTGGAGAATGTCGGTGGTCCGGCCTATCTGTCGAGTCTGACCATCGGCCTTCCGCGCGCCATCAACATCGAGCACTATGCCCAGATTGTCAAAGAAAAGGCGACACTGCGCCGCCTGATCCAAATCTCAAACGAGATCATGGCGCGCAGCTATCAGAATGAAGACACAGCGCAGGAGATTCTCCACGAGGTTGAGAAGCAGATCTTCGAGATCGGCAGCCGGCAGTTCCGAACCGGCTTTGCTCCGATCGACTCGGTAGTCAGCGACGTCTTCAAGCATATTGAAGAAGTTTCGAATCGCAAGTCGAAGGTGACGGGGCTGGAAACCGGTTTCTCGGAGCTTGACAAGATGACGGCAGGGCTGCATCCCGCTGACCTGGTCATCGTCGCCGCGCGGCCCGGTCTTGGAAAGACAAGCCTGTGCCTGAACATTGCTCAGCACGTCGCCATCCGGAAGCGTTCTTCGGTCGCCATATTCAGCATCGAAATGAGCAAGGAGCAGCTCGTAAAGCGCCTGCTCTGCTCCGAGGCCGAGATTGACTCGCACCGCATAAACACCGGATATCTGAACAAGGAGGACTGGAGCCGTCTGAGCCGGGCCTCGGGCGCGCTGGCCGACACCAAGATTTTCATCGATGACACGGCGGGACTGAACATCGGCGAAATGCGCTCAAAAGTGCGGCGCTTGAAGCTGGAGCACGGACTGGACCTTCTGATTGTGGATTACCTGCAGCTGATGTCCGGCTCCACGCAACGTTATGAAAACCGCACGCAGGAAATCTCCCAAATCTCCAGAGGACTCAAGGCCATCGCAAAGGAACTCAGCGTTCCTGTGATCGCAGTCTCTCAGCTGAGCCGGGCCGTAGAAGCGCGGCGCGGCGATCACCGTCCGCAGCTGTCGGACCTGCGCGAATCGGGCTCGATCGAGCAAGATGCGGATCTGGTGCTGTTTATTTTCCGGGAAGAGCTGCTCAATCCAACGCCCGACAACGCGGGCGTTGCGGAGCTGATCATCGGCAAGCAGAGAAATGGGCCCACGGGTACGCTGAACCTCGCCTTTATCAAGCAGTACACCAAGTTCGCCGACCTCTATCAGGAACCCGGCTAGGAAATGACGATTTACGATTGATCGTCAATCGTCACATTCTCTAAGGGAGTCTTTTCCACGAGCGGACCAAAAAATTCCCCGATCGTGACAAGACACCAATCGAGTCCAGGATCCCTGTCCCGCTCCTCAATCGTCAATCGTAGATCGTAAATCGTCAATTATGGTGGTCGTGGCAACATTCGTGGACATCACCGAATCTCGCCATACAGCACGGAATTAAATAGCAGCTTGAAGGTGCCCCAGCTTTGACCGCGCCATTGAGGCCGGAATCCGAGAAGCACGATGTGGCCTTTGCCATACACGGCATCGAGTGCCGCGGCCTTCCCCTGGATCTTCTCGCCGTGCAGCAGATATCCGCTCAGAAGCGGACTTTCGTCCTTCGGATACTCGATCAGGACAGAGCCTTTGAAGTCCTTCTGGACCTCGAATGCGGGATTGCGCGCGAAGAAAAGCGCAAGATCCGACGGGAGTCCGAACAAGACAGGATGGCCCGGCTCCTTGGTCTCGGCATGCAGAATCGATCCGGAGCAGGAGAACTCCTGACTCTTCAATCCGCTGAGGACGTTCTTCACCGGCAGGTTGAACTTGTCGATGGCAAACAGGCACGAGTTGCCCAGCGTAATCAAGGTTCCGCCGGATCGCACAAAGAGCTTCAGGTTAGCCAGCCCCTCGTTGCCTATTCCGCCGACGTACTCCCCGGGGACCGTTCCCACCGCGTGCCCATCCATGATCGCCGACACAGGCATCTCTGCAACTATTATGGCATCGAACTGTTCCTCGAGATGACCTGCCCTGATATCGGCGTTGTGGAGCATGCTATGTGGAAACTCGTGCTGCGCCAGGACCCAGTCCGTCCATCCTTCATCAATATTTGCCATCCACGAGTTGTAGAGAGCGATCCGCCTGGTTGCGATGGGCGTCATCGGCTCCGTGATCTTGTCAGTTGCCTGAACCTTCAGTGCGAGATCACTCGCCAGCGACTGCATCTTCGTCGCCTCGATGCCGGTGATGACAAATGCTCCCGGCTCGTATTGCACACCACTCAACGTCATCTCCTTGTTCACAAGCGAGACTCTGGCGCCCATCCGTAGGATTCGATTTATGGCCTTGAAGGATGCATTGCTGCGATGGTCCACAACAAATGAACTGCCGCTGCCCGTGACGGATCCGTCAGGCGGCACGACCTTGTCCAACAGACGAAATTTGCTGCGCACATCTTTTGACAGAGGTGAGGTAACAGCAGCCACTTCGACGCCCATCTGAAGCGGCACGGTCCAGCCGGCTACGTCGTACGGCATCTGCGGGGGCCCTTCGGGTGACTCACGCAGATCGGGATAGCGTTGTGTTTCGAAGAGATCCTTGACGAGATTGGCATATGGTTGGTCCATCAGCACAACCCAGGTTCCGGCCGGATATTCTCTGCCGTTGGCTTTGAACGGCTCCGTCGCCTGACTGACTTCGATCCCATCGAAGCGCATCTTCTCGAGCAGGAGGGCGGCAGTCTGCGGGTCCCGTTGTTGTCGCGGGACGACAAATGCGAAGGGCGGTTCTTTGGTGAATCGCTCGATGACCTCCCTTCCCGTCTGATAACGATTGAAAATAAGCTCGTCTCGATACCGTGCCGCAAAATCCAGCGTGCCCATGGATGCCCCGATCATGTAGCGCACGGCATCCGCGAGCCGCCACCACCCTCCCTGCCATGGGCTGGAGTAGAAAATCTGCTTCCTGAGTTCCTGATTCTCTCGAGGGAAATCCTGGACCGTGTAGAAGTGCGGCGTCGCGTACCGGTAGAGTGCCGTCTCCGTCCAAAATGCGATGATGTTGCGGTAGTTGTAGATGCCGTCGTTGTAGCCCGGATACCAGTCGTCAAGCCTGTTGCCGAATTGCGTCGCACCCGGCATGTCATGCTGATCCAGATACACTGCCATCGCGGAGCCGATCAAACTGAGCCACCGGTACATGAGCGGATGCATGTTGCTCGAGGCGGGTTCCGCAAAGGGGGGGAGCCAGATGCGCGTTGGGAAGGGAGCGGTCTGATGGTGGCAGAAGAGGATCATCGGAAACCACTGATCGAGGATTGCACGTGTGACGACCCTGCTCTCGATCATGTTGTTCATGTATCCGTCGCGGTTGTTGTCATGGCCGACGTACTTCTGGTAGAGCCAGGGGAGGGGGCTGACTTCGTAGGGTGTGCCGAGATTGCGCCGGTACCAGCTTACGACAGCATCTTGACCGTCGGGATTCATGGAAAACCAGAGTACGAGGATCACACTGTCGAGGATGCGTCGGATGGCCGCATCGTTGTCCCCCGAAACGAGATTGTAGGCTAACTGGATAGTGTGTTGAGCGCTGGCAACCTCGGTTGCATGCAGGCCGCCGTCGATGTGGACGATCACCTTGCCTTCGCGCGCAAGTTCGCGCGCTTCACTGTCGCCCAGCCCCTTGACGAGCGAGACGCGCCGGCCGATTTCTCTGTAGCGGTCGAGGTTGCGCAGATTCTCGGCGGAAGAAATGACAGCGATATACCAGTCGCGCCCCTCCGAGGTCTGCCCGACGTTAAAGAGCTTGATTTTATCGGAGGCAGCAGCCAGCTTCCGGAAGTAATCCAGCGACTCCTCGTAATTGGCCAGGTAAAAATCGTCCCCCGGTTTATGGCCGAGCACCGATTCCGGCGTAGGCATTTGAGCTATGAGGCTGCCCGGGGCGTCGAGGAACGCAATCAAAGCTGCCAACCACGCAAACGCACTTACCAAACGGGACATGTGGTTCCTCCTAACCAGTTTCTGTCGCAAACTCGATGGTCGCGCAGAAAGCGCCCCGAAGGGCATGCGCGTCGAGCTAAGTGCTCGATTTCATAAGTACGGAGACGTATTTCCGCCCGTCGGAGAAGTGCAAGTCGGCTCGGATTGAGGCTACAGCCAAACCTGCAGAGGCGCGGATCGAATTGGTCATTTGGAGTCATTCGTCATTGGCCATTTGACGACTTGAAAGTGGCTGGATTCAATGGCAAATGGCCAATGATAAATGACAAATTCTTTGCATTACTGCCTTGCGGCTGCGATACATCATCGTATTTATGAATTCATCCACTAAGGCAATTCCAGGCCGCGACTCCCGGTCCCTGATCCCTGACCCCCAGCCCCCATCCTGGAGGCCCGGACCGCACGATGCGCCCTGGCCGTCACACGATCGTTGGCAGTCCCGCCTGGAACTCGATCTCCCCGCGACTCCCGGTCCCTGACCCCTGACCCCCGACCCCCGACCCCTATTTGAGGTATTTGCCGAACCAGTCAATGATACGATTGTACATGTCCAGCATGTGCTTCTCTTCTCTGATCCCGTGCCCCTCCCGAGGGTAAACCACGAAGTCGCTCACCACGCCATAGTGCTTCAAACCACGATACAGCTGCTGACTCTGGCCCATCGGGTCAGTGGTGTCGGCTTCTCCCTGCAGGATCAGTGTCGGCGTTCTCGCATTCTTTATGAAGGTGATCGGGGAGCATTTGACGAAGCCATCCAGTTTTTCGTAAGGGGTGCCAAAGAACCACTCGTCATAGGCGTGTCCTTCTTCGGTCCCGAACTCGCTCGCGAGATCCGACAGCCCGGCTCCTGCGACTGCCGCCTTGAAGCGGTTCGTCTGAGTAATGGCCCATGCCGACATGTAGCCGCCGTACGACCAGCCTCCGATGCCCAGTCGTTCCGGATCTGCGATCCCGCGCCGGACCAGGAAGTCCACGCCGGCCATGACGTCCTTAAAGTCCCCGCCTCCCCAGTCCGCGCGGTTCGATTCTATGAAGTGATGACCATAGCCCGTGGAACCGCGGATGTTCGGCGAAAAGACGGCGTAGCCGCGTGAGGCCAGAAGCTGTCCCCAGCTATCGAGCGAGTCCGACCACCGGCCCGTGGGACCGCCGTGGATGAGGGTGATCAACGGGATGCGCGTTCCTTCCTGGTAGCCGGCAGGTTTGAGCAGCGAGGC